>SFCA01000116.1:0-6314 GCA_007095475.1 Microcystis aeruginosa Ma_QC_C_20070703_M131
CCCTAAGCCGAGTTTTCAAGGTGCTGCGCCGTCCACTTGGTTTTCGAGACTGGCCTTTTAATTCTAACGTAAAGCCAACCTAGAACGGCGGGGTTTCAGACCCAAAATTTCCGATGATTACTGTTTACTGATCACTGTTCACTGATAACTGAAAGGTCTCCTGTCTTCAGGTTAATATCCCAAAAAAAGGCTATTCTTTACCTTATATTCCTCGGCGAAAATTTGATGACTTCCTTGTTGGTTCACACTTATCCTTCTCTTGTCAAGGGTATTTTAATTAAACGTTACAAACGCTTTTTTGCCGATATACAATTGGACAACGGAGAATTAATTACGGCCCATTGCGCTAATACCGGACCGATGACAGATGTATGCGTAGAAGGTCAACCGGTTTATCTTTCTCGCAGTGATAACCCGAAGCGAAAATTAGCTTATACCTGGGAGATGATTCAACTGGGGGAGACTTGGGTGGGAGTTAATACCAATCTTCCTAATCAGGTGGTGAAAAATGCCCTGTTGCAAGGAGTTTTTCCCGATTTGGTCAAAAATGACACCGAGGTGCGATCGGAAGTGGCCTACGGTCAAAATAATGGCAGTAGAATTGATTTTCTTTTGACCCATGAGGATAATTCCCTCACCTATATCGAGGTTAAAAATACCACTTGGAATCAGGGAGAAACGGCACTTTTTCCCGATACTGTCACCACGCGAGGACAGAAGCATTTACAGGAATTAATGGCTTTATTGCCGGCAGCGGAGGCGATTATGTTCTACTTTATTAATCGGGGTGATTGTGACCGGTTTGCTCCGGGGGATAGTAAAGATGCTAAATACGGGCAGTTATTGCGTCAAGCAGTGGCTAAAGGAGTCAAGGTTTTACCCTGTCGCTTCCAAGTGACACCCACGGGAATTAATTATTTAGGTTTAGCAGAATTGCAGCTGTGAAACCAGTGGTTTAGAGGGACCAGCTTTTGACAAAATCCCCCAAACCGCAACTGACCTTGAAAAGCTTAGAGACACAGTTACCTGTGCCTCTACTGGGGATTTTGTCGATACATATTTGAGGTAATTTGTCAAGGTTTTTGATAACTAATTCCGTGGCGCATTTTCTCTAATTTCTGTTGCACCTGAGCATCGAGAGAATGGAATAAAAAACGCCCTTTGGGACTTTGAGAAGAACTCTGGGATTTTCTCAGACGACGACCGGTTAAATCCACCTCGATTTCCAGACGTTGAGCGGAAATCCACTGGGCCCCATAACCCATAACGGTCATTTTTTGGGCATTATCAGAGGTAGCGACGATAATCCGTCCGATAGCTGGGGCGCGATCGTGCCAAAAATCGGCGCAGGTTTTCTCGATATAGGTGTCGGCGGTTTGAGCGTGAGCGGTAAAATAAACCGATAAATGGTTAGTGTAGCGTTCTTGGCTGCCGGGGGTATCTTGAAGGTAGGAATCAAAGACGATTTGGGTTTGATAACCCTGATGGTGGGTGTAACCGATTAGGGTTTCAATTAACTTGTCTCGCGCCGGTTCGAGACCGTGGCGATCGCTAATTTTTTTCAGGGACGGCCAAGCACCGATGACGTTGTAGCCGTCAACCAGCAGAAGGGAACGATCAGAAGAATTAACCATGGCTTTGAGAGTAATTGGTGTAGCATTAAGGGCAGTTCTAAAAAACAGCATCCTAATGATATTAACAAAAATTTAGGATTCTCCCGCCGCACTTGCCAATAATCTCGCTTTTAATTCTAGGGCATTTCCCCGATCCGTTACCTTGCCCCCCTCTAACAAAAATGCCCCATCGCTGTAATCCAATTCATCAAGGCGATGCGTCACCCAAAGGGCCGTAATACCCCGGTTTTTGACCAATTTCTGCACTTGAGAGACTAATTCTAACTGGGTATCCCCATCCAAAAGGGCGGTGGGTTCATCAAAGAGTAAAACCTCGCAATGACGAGCTAAAGCCCCCGCAATGGCGATTCTTTGCTTTTGTCCGCCACTGAGAGCATAGATCGGTCGTTTTTCCATTTCTAATAAATTCACCGCCCCTAGGGATTCCCGCACTCGCGCCCGAATTGCCGGCGTGGATAAACCCTCGGATACCAACCCAAAGGCCACATCTGCCCCCACTGTTGGCATAACTAACTGATGGTCGGGATTTTGAAAAACAAAACCGAGGGGATTAGGTATCTCTATTTCCCCGCGACTAGGTTTTAATAATCCCGCTAAGAGCCGCAGCAGGGTTGATTTACCGCTGCCATTTGTCCCCAACAACATCCAAAATTCCCCTCTGGGAACTTGCAAAGAGCAGCCATTTAATACTGATTTCCCATTCGGCCAGCTAAACCAGAGATCTTTTACTTTTATAGTCATGAATTATGATTTGATCGGTTATGAGCATTCAGCTGTTAGCCTTTTCAGTTATCAGATTTGAGTTTTGAGTGGAAAGTGTTATGTAGGCGCTTGCCGTTTTCTTGTCACTGATTACTGGTTACTGCACACTGATAACTGATGAAAGAACTATTCTGTGGCTAAAGCGACAAACCCCGGCGCTCTACCGGTGGAGGCAGCCCCAGATTTTTGTGAAACAATCACCGCACTGATCTGATCGCTCAAAACCGCCACCTTTTTATCGGTTTGTTTTTCGCAGGTTAATTCTAATAATTCGGGATTCGGCGATCGCATAGCGTTAATAATTGTTTGATACAAAGCGTCTGCTGCTGCTTCTTCCTTGCGCTGCAAGGAAATGGGGATGGGCGAGAGTTTCAGGGTAATATCGATCGAATACATAGTTTAGCGTTCCCTTCCAAAAAACAAGTCAAAAACCATTGTATAGCAGGGGTTGGGAAGTCAGTGATCAGTTATCAGTGATCAGATGTGAGTTTTCAGTTCACTGATTGCTGTTCACTGTGGGGATAACCTTAGCGTCATCAGCGATTAACTCTCGGCAGTCGGTGTGCAGAGGCGTTGTTAGCTGGCAATCACTGGCTTCAATGAATGAGCAGGGTGCGTTCCCCAAAATCTATCGGTGCAGCAGTAGGAGTTGCATCAGGGAACGCACCCTGCATCGATAGCGATCGCACTATGGAGCGCAGCGGAATTGCCGTCCGGTGCAGCGCATTGTTGGGAGTCCATAAGTCTTTTGATCAGAGCATTACTCATGAGAATTGCTTTTTGGTGATCATTTTGTGCAATGCTAATTACTTCTTCAGCATCTTCATCACTGATCATTTCAAATTGTTTCTGGCTTGGACATAAGCTATCATTCAAATCCCTTGGTTCAAACTTGTCTAATTCATCACCATAACTTCGTTTATTGATTTTTATTATTTCCTGTCCAATATCACTGAGCAAATACACAAATAATTTATTAATACATTGTTCTCCGAATTTATTTGGATAAAAGGAATGAAAGCAGGTAAAATTTATTGCTGTTGTGAAATTGCGTATTACTTTTAACCTGCCCCTGCTAAAGACGCCGAATAAAATTGGAGCCGGTTTTCTCTTTTCAATTTTGTACCAGGTGTTCCTTGTTTTTGTAAGATACCTCCCATGGTATCCCAATTTTTCGCCTTCTTTTATGTAATTTCGTATTTCAGAGTTGTCGTGATCTTTTACATCTAAACAATGGACTGGCTTATCCTCATTGTATAGTATATTAAAATCATGCTCAGTAAATACTGCTTTGCGGATTTGAGAGCTTTTTGTAATACACTTACAAATATTGTTATCACTTAACTTCCGTTGCTCAATTTTTGATTTTTTTAACGCAAAAAATTCATTTGCGCCAGTAGCAATACCTCTCGTAAACGTACCGTATAGGGACAACTTACAGAAGCCATTTGGAGATACTTGTTCAGTGAACAATGATGAAATGATAGGTGTCCACTTTTGGTTGTATGGTAAATTCGATGGTTCGATTTCCCACTGATAGAATTTACTAATATCAGATATTTTATCTATTTCATCACTTTTTTTGATCTGTAAAATTTTAATGGTTTCTTTTTTTCCGTCATTTTTACAAAGAAGCACACAAACGGTTGTCGTTGCCTCTGGGAAAATTTCTTTTTCATTGGCAAAGATTATTATTTGCTTCAATAAATGATTTTCAAGGAGACTTTTTTTGATTTCTTTTCCGTAGCCAGTATTAAAAAACTCAAAAGGCATAATATACGCCAAGTTACCATTGATTTTAAGTTCTCTTAAAGACTTGACAAGGAATACGGAAGAGATATTAGAGTAACCAATAAGTTTCTTCCCTATTTTTTCTTCAATTTTTGGTAATATATCATGACGCTTAAGAAATTTCTGAAATCGCATATATGGTGGATTACAAATGATACCGTCAAATTTTTCAGTTTCAGCTTCGAGGTAATCACTATTGATAACTCTCAAATAAGGACTGTCACCCTTAGGATTAAGAAACTCAAATATATTTCTATCAATCTCATATCCCATGAAATGTACTTGATTACCTGAAGGTATTTTTATTGCTTCATCATAAAAAACGCCTAAGCCAAACGCTGGGTCTAATACTGTTTCTGGATTATCTTTTAAAACCCACTGTACCATGAGGCGAGCAACGCACATAGGTGTAAAAAACTGTCCGTAATCCTTCCTATGATTAAGTGGAGTTTCAGCTATATATTTTAACTCACGCATTAATAACATCCCTTAGAAATATTTTATTATCAAGGTATCCCTTGCCGCCTGCAAAAGTCACATAAAAAAGCAGACGACCCCTATCTAATTCTTTCAGAGCCGATTTATGTTCAGGCATATCAATTTTTCCAAGGACTTCTTTCCCAATTTGCACATTGATCTTGATCGTAGTTTTGCCTTGATTTTTTACATCTCTTTCTATTGAAAAATTATTTCCATCATTGTTATCGTTTGAAACCAGTGCCAAAATATCTTTAAATGATATTATATATGCCTTGTCAAAAAATACTTGTAGATAAAAATGCTTGACATTATATTTCTGAATCCACCTGTTGACCAAGGCAACATCTTCAATTTTTGGCGTAATGCTCAAATAATCGCGTTTGTGCAGTATTTTTATATTTTCTTTGAGATTCTTCAGTAATTCCGTTAGATTTCTTAACTCTTTTGTTGATGACCATGACGGACAACGAAAGTCTAATTCTCTAAAGGTGTCATCTGTAGCATTTAACATTAGATTGTAAATTGTCTGGTTTTTTCGCCTTAATAGATCACCCAGGTCGGTATTGATTATGTCTCGTCTAATTTCGTCGCATTTTTTAATGGCCCGATCTTGTCTGTCCCTCATGAATGCCGCATATTTGTCTGCTAAAAAAGAACTTGATCTTACTTCAATCGCAGCCACAGCCTGCCTTATGTGCTGATCATTTTTAATGTCAATACTTCCATCCGGAAAGTCTCTGACCTTAAATATCAGTATATCTGGCCTCTTACCTATCGCATTAAGTTCACTCTGATATTCCATATAGAAATCAGCAAATCCATCATCACCTGCGGCTATGGATTCGGAACGTCCATATTTAACAGCAAAATAATCACCAGAATATTCATTGACTGCCTTAAAGACGATTGTTTCAGCCCAATCACCCTGTCCCTTGTTTGTGAGAAATTCGGAGTTAGCCATTGTTGGGGGCTTTCCAGTCATTTGTATTTCAGTATCAATCTCAAGTGGTGATTGCTTGATCAGGTTCAGAATATCATCTTTGTACATGAATTCTCCTTCTTGTTCAGCCCAGCCATCAATTATACCGCTCCCTGCGATCGAGCAACCCCCTCTATATTATCCCACTTGCATAGATCCAACACCACTAAATAAAACCCAATACGACACTATGCGGTTTAATCACCTCAATTTGAGGATAATTACCCCACAGAGGGGTCTAGCATTCCACTCAAGACGTGAAGACGACAATACCAAGCAATTGAGGCGGCATATCTCCCCATCTCCCCAAATCCCCCCGCAACGCGCACGAAGTGGTCTCCTCCCGCAACGCCCAGCAAGTGGTCTCCGAAAAAATTTTAGATTTTTTTAAGATCGACCTAAAAAATATTGGTCATTTTTCCCAATATAGTGTAAGTTAAGAAAAGTAAAGATTTCTCACAATTCTTCCACACATCTGCTGGCCTGCTCGGATAGATGGAGAAGAGAGCGCGGAATCTTAGCAATAATATACATTTTTCGGAGAAAACCCCCATGACCATTGCTGTCGGACGCGCCCCAGAAAGAGGGCTGTTTGATGCTCTCGATGACTGGCTCAAAAGAGACCGTTTCGTCTTCATCGGTTGGTCTGGTTTACTACTCTTCCCCTG
>SFCA01000117.1:0-41764 GCA_007095475.1 Microcystis aeruginosa Ma_QC_C_20070703_M131
AACCTCAAACTAATTGGCACTAATAATATTAACGGTACGGGTAACAATGCTAATAATATCATCACCGGAAATAGTGGCAATAATCAAATCAATGGTGCTAATGGTGCTGATATTCTAACCGGTGGTCCAGGTGCAGATACTTTTATCTTCCAATTTGGACAATCTACCATATCCGCAAGCGATCGTATCACAGATTTTGCCATCAATAGTGATAAAATCGACTTATTAACTCAAGGTGGACTACCCATGAATGCGCCTAGTAGTTTCAGTCGTGCTGCTAATAGCACTGTCACCACTTTAGACAATTTAATCAATCAGGTATTTACTGATGCCAATGGAGCGACTACAGGTAATCAAGGATTAGGGGTTAATAGTGCTGCATTAGTGCAGGTGACAAGCGGTGCGATCGCTGGAACTTACCTCGTTATTAATGATAGCATGGCTGGCTTCCAATCCAGCAATGATTTATTAATAAATATCACCGGATTTACTGGTACTTTACCTGCTTTAGGGAACATTCCAGTGAGTAATTTCTTTATCTAAGTGTCTAAGGTGTAGGGTGCGTTAGGCGTAGGGTGCGTTAGGCGGCTATCAATTCCGTCAAAAAACCAAAATTAACAAGCCGCCGTAACGCACCACCTCTATTATTAAATCGGTGCGTTACGCTATCGCGCTTCACACCCTACTGGCTGCACAATTGCTTGCTCTACTTGATTGAGGTAATCAGATAAAAGTTTAAGCAGCATGATTTAATATTTGTTCTAATTCTTGACGCAAAGCAAGGTAATGACGATAATCGTTTGCCCATTCTATAAATATTATATCATCTGATAATGTTCCCTGATTGTATTGGTTATAAAAATCTTCGGAATCCATTTTATGTTGGTTCTCATAAACGCTAAGTCGCTTGGCAACAGCAATCAAAGCATCTAAAGATGATGTATATTGAATGGTCTGTTTACGCATTTTTCTTTTACTCCAAAATAGGGTTTGCTGAATAAATTTGAAATGTAGGCAAAGTAAAGGTTTTGGGGCTTTTCTCGCGAAACAGGTGCAAGATTTTGAGAGAATCGTCGTTCAAAACCTTGCGTCTTCATCGGCCCGCATCCTGTAGGGGCGAAGCATTCGGACAATAACCTATCGGTGAAAAGGTAGATTTTCTATCCGAATGCTTCGCCCGTACTTATTCAGCAAACCCAAAATAATGATATTTTGATTATAAACGATCGCGCTCAAACAAAAACATAAATCGTAGTGGACTGACACACCTAATTTAGGTGTAGGGTGCGTATTTGCGGCCATCAATTCGGTCAAAAAACCAAAATTAACAATCCGCCGTAACGCACCACCTCTATCATTAAATTGGTGCGTTATGCTATCGCTAACACACCCTACTGGCTAATCTTTGTGTCTTTGTGGTTATGATGAATCAATCAACTCCCAATACTAATCAATCTATTCCCGTAGAGATAATTGCTTCCCGTAATTTCATTGATTGGTTAGAGTCTCAGCAGATTAGTCTAGCTTTTACTACCTATCAAAGTTCTCGACTGATGTTTTTAGGAGTTAACCCCCACAGGGGGATGTCGGGATTTGAGCGGATATTTGACCGCGCCATGGGTTTATATGCTACCCCAGAAAGGATTTATCTTAGTTCCCGCTATCAAATCTGGCAACTAGATAATGTGCTATTATCCCCACAACTTTATGATGGTTACGATAAACTTTATATCCCCCGTATTAGTTATACTACTGGGGATTTAGATATTCACGATTTGGCAATAGAAAATCTCTCTGAAAGAATTGTATTTATCAGTACGATGTTAAATTGTCTGGCGACAGTCAGCGATCGCCATAGTTGTATTCCCCTATGGAAACCGTCGTTTATTTCCGCTTTAGTCAATGAAGATCGTTGTCATCTCAATGGTTTAGCTTTGGTAGATGGGAAGGCGCGTTATGTTACCGCTTGTAGTCAATCAGATGTGGTGGATGGGTGGAGAGACAGAAGACAAACTGGCGGTTGTGTCATTGATATTCAGTCTAATGAAGTGATTGCTACTGGTTTATCTATGCCTCATTCTCCCCGATTTTATCAGGGTAAGTTATGGTTATTAAATGCGGGTACGGGTTACTTTGGTTATATTGATCAAGACAAAGGCATTTTTGAGCCTGTTACTTTTTGTCCTGGTTTTCTGCGCGGTTTAGCATTTGTCGGAAATTATGCCATTGTTGGATTATCTAAAAATCGTGGGGTAGATAAGACTTTTTCGGGGTTAATCTTAGATGATAATTTAATGGCTAAAGAAGCAGATCCTCGCTGTGGTCTGCTAATTATTGACTTGAAAACAGGTGAAGTTGTTCACTGGATACGCTTAGAAGGTGAAGTGACTGAACTTTATGATATACAAGTCTTAGAAGGAGTTAAACGTCCCCAAGCTTTAGGATTCCAAAATGATGACATCAGTAAACTTATTACTCTTGATCCTATTTCTCCTTTAGTTGGAGGAAATATAGCAAATAATCAGCCTGATACTTCCCCAGCAGATACCCTTTATCAGCAAGCATACACCTTGCAAAAACAGGTTAAGCTTGAAGAAGCGATCGCTCTCTATCAACAATTAATTAATCAATCTCCCCAATATGCAGCTGCTTGGCATCAGTTGGGGGTGATCATGGATAGTTTAGGACAAATTGATCAAGCTATTTTGGCTTACAAGCAAGCTTTATTGATTAATCCTAATTATGCAGAAAGCCACAATAATTTAGGAATAATAGCAGTTAGCAAGGGAGATTTAGACGAGGCGATTATTTGCTTTAACCAAGCTATTCGTAGCAATCAAAACTATGCTTTTGCTGAGAATAATTTAGGTTTAGTCTTACAAATGCAGGATAAGTTAGGGGATGCTGTGGTCAAGTTTCAAGAAGCAATCAGGAAAAACCCTAATTATCCAGAAGCACACTTTAATTTAGGCAATGTGTTACAACTACAGGGAAAAATTGAAGAAGCGATCGCTTATTTTCAAACAGCAATTAAGCTTAATCCTAAGTATATTAAAGCTTATAATAGTTTGGCTTTAGCTTTAGGAAGACAGGACAAAGTAGAAGCAGCTATGAGCGTATTTAAGCAAGCTTTAGCCATTCAACCTAATTCCCCAGAGGCTTTTGCTTGCTTATTTTCTATGAAGGAAATGACTTGTAATTGGGAGACAAGAGAAGCTGATTTAATCCAACTTTGGCAATTAACCGAAAACCAGTTACAAGAGGGAAAATCTACCGCAGTAACTCCCTTTGATACCTTATATAAACCTTGGTCTGCTAGTCAACAGTTAAAAGTAGCTTGTAACTATGCTCAAGAGGTTAAAAGACAATTAGCCTTAGGGACTAAACCCCTCAACTTTAACCATTCCCGCACCCGATCTGGACGATTAAAAATAGGTTATTTATGCCATGATTTTCGTAATCATCCCACCAGTCATTTGATGCAAAGTGTCTTTGGTTTACATGATCGCGCTAACTTTGAAATAATTGCCTATTCCTATGGTCCTGATGATGGTAGTGAATATCGTCGTCGCATTGCTAATGATTGCGATCGCTTTTATGATATTGCTACTTTATCAATTACGGAATCTGCACAACGGATTTTTGATGATGGGGTGCATATTTTAGTTGATTTGATGGGATATATTGATAAGGCGCGGACACAAATATTGGCTTTAAAACCGGCACCGATTCAAGTTAATTATTTGGTTTATCCGGGGACAATGGGAGCAGATTTTATCGACTATATTATTGGTGATGCCATAGTTACACCACCAGAGTCTGCTGATAATTTTACTGAAAAATTGGTAATTTTACCGGATAGTTATCAGGCTAATGATTATCAACAAATTATATCATCTAAACCTGTTACTCGTTCCCAGTATGGTCTTCCTGAATCGGGTTTTGTCTTTTGTTGTTTCAACCACACCTATAAAATTGAACCGCAAATATTCACTGTCTGGATGGGAATTCTGGCCAATGTTCCAGGTAGTGTATTATGGTTATTTTCGAGAGTAGCTGAAGCTGAAGCAAATCTACGTCGGGAAGCACAAGCGCGAGGAATTGACGGCGATCGCTTAATTTTTGCCCATCTCGAACCTAAGCCGGAACATTTGGCGCGGCATCAACTAGCTGATTTATTTCTTGATACTTTATACTATAATGCTCATACTACTGGGAGTGATGCTTTATGGGCAGGTTTACCGATTATAACTTGTCCAGGTGCAACTTTTCCTTCCCGTGTTGGTGCTAGTTTACTGACAGCTATTGGCCTACCTGAATTAATTACTAAGAATTTAGAGGAGTATAAAAATTTAGCGATTAATTTAGCAAAATCTCCTGATAAATTGCAGGAAATTAAACAGAAATTAGCACAAAATCGTCTGACTTATCCGTTATTTGATACCCTTCGTTTTACCCGCAATTTAGAAAAAGCTTATCGGACAATGTGGGATATTTATGCTGCGGGAAAATCACCAGAGATGATCAGGATAGCCAATTGATCACTGGAATTATCAGGGTAAGCGCATCTTAACAATCCTTGACAAAATGAACTTTATCCCTCCCAGTTTTCACGGTACTTGGCCAGAAAAATTAGAAAAAGTATCGGTGTTTTTTTGAGGAATTAAAGCTTATTTTTATAGATTAAATTTACTTGACAAAATGACTTATATATGTTAGTAAATTAAGTCCTAAAATTGAATTACCTTGCTCATTTAACAGAGGACTATAACAAGCGATCGCTCCCTGTTTCGGTACAATTGATAATAGGGCCCCACTAACTCCCGATTTAGTGGGAAAACCCACCTCAAGGGCGAATTGTTGGGAAGCTTCGTAGAGTCCACAATTAGTCATAATTTCTAGAATAATTTCGGCAAAAGAAGAAGCTAAAATCAACTTACCTAAATTAGCAAGATCGGCAATTTTTCCAGATAAACAACAGATTCGATTGTAGGTTTCTAGAGCTAAATAACGATGACTAATATAACCATTTTTTTCTAATTCTAAGCTTAAAGCTTGATTGTGGCTATTAGGATAGGAGTGAACAGAATCAAGCACAGAGTGATCGAGAAATAATTGACAATTACCCATTTCATTTAACCAGAAAAGCAAATTTTCACAGCGAGATTCTGGCGTTTCTCCTGCTAATAAGTCTGTCAAGGTGATTGCGCCACTGTTAATCATAGGATTACGGGGAAAACCGCGATCCTCTTGCAGTTGAGTTAAGGAATTAAAAGGATAACTAGAAGCTTGTTTTCCCACGCAACGAAAAACAGCATCTTCCCCTAAATGGGTTAAAAGATATAATAACAAAAAAGGTTTAATCACACTCATCAAAGGAAAAGTTACAGTTTCATCTCCCCAAGACAAAATCTCCCCCTCAAGACAGTGAATCTGGAGAGCGAAAACCTCGGGATTAACTTGCTTCAAAACTGGTATATAATAGGGAGTCTGACCCTTCCTATCCGATAAATGCACTTCCCCGACCCAAGCTTGTATATCTTCCACCCTTAATCTAGCTAATCGGTTCATTTTTTTAATCCATGTACTCAGTCAAAGAAGCAGAATCTATAATCTTAACTCAAATTCAACCCCGACAAGAAACAGAAAAAGTTTCTCTAGAGGCAGCTTTTGGGCGCATTTTAGCCGAAGATATCAGCAGTGATTTAGACTTTCCCTATTGGGATAATTCTGCTATGGATGGCTATGCTGTCCGCTACGAAGATGTCAAAGACACTAACCCAGAAAATCCCGTTACTCTAAAGATTATCGCCGAAATTCCCGCCGGCAAAGTCCCCGAAAAAATTATTCAACCAGGAGAAACAGCCCGAATATTTACAGGAGCGATGTTACCCGCCGGCAGTGATACGATTATTATGCAGGAAAATACTCAACAAAAAGGGGAGCGGGTGGCGATTCTTATCCCTCCCGAAAAAATAGGTCTTTTCGTGCGTCAATGCGGCACATTCTATCAAGCGGGAAATACCTTATTAAAAGCTGGTATTGCCATTAATTCCCCAGAAATAGCAGTTTTAGCCACGGCACAAGCTACCGAATTAACAGTTTTTTCCCGTCCCCAAGTGGCAATTTTCTCCACGGGAGATGAATTAATTAATCCCGATGAAACCCTCCAAAAAGGTCAAATTATTGACTCAAATCGCTACGCTTTAACCGCATTTGTCGCCAGTTTAGGGGCAATTCCTAAACCTTTAGGTATAATCAAAGATAGTCCCGAACTTCTCAGAGAAACTATCAGAAAAGCCATTAATTCTAGTGCTATCGTCCTTTCCACCGGCGGTGTTTCCGTGGGAGATTACGATTATATCGAGGGAATTTTAGGGGAATTAGGGGGAAAAATTCTGATTGGCAGCGTTGCTATTCAACCGGGTAAACCCTTAACCTTCGCTACTTTTCCTAACGGTTGTATTTACTTTGGTATCCCCGGTAATCCCGTCTCTGCTTTAGTTTCCTGTTGGCGCTTCGTGCAAATGGCCATTAAAAAATTATCAGGATTGACAGATTATCAGAACAAATTTCTACGAGTTGTCACCCGCGATACTCTCCAATCTAAGGGACAAAGAGAAGTTTATCTCTGGGGAAAAATAGAAATTATCGAGGGAGTTTATCAATTTCAACTCGCTTCTGGACAACACAATTCGGCTAATTTAATTAATTTAACAGGTACTAATGCTTTGGCCATAATTCCCCAGGGTAAAACTACTATACAAGCAGGAAAAACAGTAGAAGTTATGATAGTTTCCTAAAAAAATACCTAACCAAATTTTTGGCTAGGTATCCATCAATTTACTTCATCGAAAATGTTGCTAGATAATTTAACCAACACCAATTAATGAACCCTGGAATATAACATCTTCACTACCATTGGATATATCAGCTAATTGACTAATATTTTCTAACTCAATTGTGGGAACAGTTCGTTTAATTAAACCAGTTAAAACTTTACCCGGTCCCACTTCGATCGCTTTTTCCACACCCACATCTGGCAATTTTAACATAATTTCTCGCCAGCGAACCGAGCTAGTCATCTGCTGGATTAGATATTTTTTTAATTCTTCCCCGTCCTGGGTAGGATTGCTCGGATCGACATTAGAAATCACAGGAACTTTTGCAGACCGAAAATTAACTAATTCTAAAATCTGCTGAAATTGATTAGCAGCATTTTCCATCAAGGGAGAGTGAAAAGCACCGGATACTTTTAACTGCATAACCCGCTTAACTTTCACTTGACCTAATACCAAATCCACCGCTTCAGGAGTCCCAGAAATTACCACTTGTTCGACACTATTATCATTAGCAATAACTACATTTTCCGTCTGACTAACCACTGTCTCTAGACTGGTGCGATCGAATTTCATTAAGGCGGCCATTTTGCCACCTTCGGCCGCATCCATCAAACGGGAACGGTTTTGAACTAGATTTAATCCTGTCTCAAAATTAAACACCCTGGCCGCATATAAAGCGGAATATTCACCGAGACTATGACCAGCGACTAGATCGGGAAAATGACCTTTTTCTTGCAACAAATCCGCTAAAATACTCTCCACCACAAATAA
This sequence comes from Microcystis aeruginosa Ma_QC_C_20070703_M131, assembly GCA_007095475.1. Classification (GTDB taxonomy): domain Bacteria; phylum Cyanobacteriota; class Cyanobacteriia; order Cyanobacteriales; family Microcystaceae; genus Microcystis; species Microcystis aeruginosa_I. The sequence continues at coordinate 7,614 of SFCA01000117.1, forward strand.
ACAAGGTTGGGTATAAAGAGTACGAGATAGGGTTTCTTCATCCCCTTGACATTTTTCTAGGACCGACCAACCGAGGATTTTTGCTGCTCTTTCTAATCTCTCTTGGCCAAGCGCACTTTCCGCTAAATCTCCAATCATTCCTAACGCTTGCGATCCTTGTCCCGGGAATATCCACGCTGTTTTCATAAGTTCTTAAAATAGATAGATAGTTGTGTTTTGGTCAGTTATCAGTTATCAGTTATCAGTTATCAGACGTGAGTTTTTAGTTTACCGTTTATTGTTTACTGTTTACTGTTTACTGATCACTGTTTACTGAATTAATCTCCCCAACGGAAGATAATCCCACCCCAAGTTAAACCGGCACCAAAGCCGGAAGAAGCAATAATATCACCTTTTTTGACCTTACCACTCCTGACAGCTTCATCGAGGGCTAGAGGAATCGAGGCGGCGGAGGTGTTGCCATACTCGCTGAGATTGCTGATCACTTTTTCCGGAGGCAGTTTCAGGCGATCGCTCACTGCGTCCATAATTCTTTGATTAGCTTGGTGCAGAACTAACCAATCGATGTCACTGGTGGTTAAATTAGCCCGATAGAGAGCTTTTTCGATGACCTCTGGCACTTTTGCCACAGCAAAACGATAGACTTCCCGTCCGTTCATCGTTAGAGGCTTATAGGTCCCTTTTTGAACCCTTACCCCCTGCTTAAGGGGCAATTCCTCCCCCTGATAGGCGAGATTGAGAGAACCATTCTGGCTGCCATCGCTATGGAGTTCAAAACCGAGAATGTTATCTTTTGTATCATTTGCTTGACAAACTACCGCCCCTGCCCCATCTCCAAAGAGGACACAGGTAGCGCGATCGTTCCAATCCACCCAACGGGAGAGAACATCGGCCCCGATAACCAAGACATTGCGGTAAGTACCAGTACGGATAAACTGAGTGGCGGTGACTAATGCCACCAGAAAACCCGAACAGGCGGCGGTGAGATCAAAAGCGATCGCCCGATTAGCCCCGATCTGACTTTGAACTTGGGCAGCGCTACCGAACAGATCATCGGGGGTAGAAGTAGCCAAGAGAATCAGATCGATGTCCCTAGGCGACACCTGAGCCATTTCTAGAGCCTTAATCGCTGCTTGGGCTGCTAATTGGCTCAAAGACACCGATTGATCCGCTAAATGGCGTTTACCGATGCCTGTACGACTTTTAATCCATTCATCGGAAGTCTCGACAATTTGGCTGAGTTCTTCATTACTGAGAAATTGCCCTGGTGTGGCCGATCCACAACCAGTAATGACGACTGCTGCCCCGAATCCGTTCAAAATATTCCCCCTTTTCAGTGATCAGTGATCAGTTATCAGTTGACAGCTTAATCTTCACTGTTCACCGACAACTTTTTTAATTGATGATGGTGGTCATTGTAGGCTTGAATGCGCTCAGAAACGCGATTATCGACGGCATTTTTCGCCTGTCGGATGGCGTTAAAAATCGAAGGAGCTTGGGAACTGCCGTGACTGATCACACAGACCCCATCGACTCCAAATAACAGCGCACCACCGTGTTCCGCGTGATCCATGCGTTGTTTAATCTGTTTAAGATTGGGTTTAATTAAAGCCGTCCCGACTTTACCCTGTATCCCCCTAGGTAATTCCTCTTTGAGAATTTGTAGGATAACTCCTCCCACCGCTTCGGCAAATTTTAACAGGACATTACCGACAAAACCATCGCAGACGATCACATCAAATTGTCCCGATAGCACATCCCGTCCCTCAGCATTGCCGATAAAGGGAATTTGCTGGTTATTTTCCAATAATTCGTAGGTTTTTAGGGCGAGATCGTTACCTTTGCTGGGTTCTTCGCCGATATTGAGCAAACCGACTTTCGGATCTTCAACCCCCATAACGTATTTACTGTAAATTGTTCCCATTAGGGCAAACTGCTCTAAATATTTGGGTTTACAGTCCACATTCGCCCCCACATCGAGGATAATCACCGATTTACCCGCCAACATCGTCGGCAGCACCGCACCGATCGCCGGGCGATCGATTCCTTTTAAACGACCTAAACGCAGTAACGCCGCCGCCATGGCTGCCCCAGAGTGACCGGCGGCCACCACCGCATCGGCGCGATTTTGTTTGACTAAATCCATGGCCACATTAATCGAGGCCGCTGGTTTGCGACGGATAGCGGTGATCGGCTCTTCGTCCATGGCCACCACTTCCTCCGCGTGGACGATCGTGAGATTCTTGGGACGGGGATGATGCTGGAAATAAGCCTCAATCCGTTCAGAATCGCCGACTAATAATACTTCTACATCTAATTCTTCGGAAGCTCGCATCGATCCCGCGATAATCTCGTTGGGAGCGTAGTCACCTCCCATCGCATCTACCGCGATTCTTGCCCGATTTAATGCCGTTTCTGCCATTGAGTCAGTGGGATAGAAATCTTTAATAAGTTGAGCGGCAGCTCTTGACAAAAGCTGGCCGATCGAGGATTAGTGTTTTCTGATCGAGCAATTGTTAAAAATTACCAATCATCTCTATACAATAAGGCATCATTGCGATTAAGGAAAAGATGTTCTCAGTTTTTAATTTGGCAGTTTTCGGCTTTCTCTTCGGTTGGCTGGGGGGGCAATCCCAACCGATCGCCAATATTCCCCTAATTTCTTGGCAAAATCAGCCTATTTTTGACCTTCCCACCGCTCCCGATCCCTGGGTGGCGGCGATCGTGGCCGATTATCTGCAAGACTTGACTAAAAAAGGTTTAAACTCTAGTCAACAACGGGTCTTAATTGAGACGGAATGGGCTGATTTAGCTGATCATCAGGGTAATCTGCCCGCTTCGGGGGCTTCTTTAACTAAAATCGCCACTACTCTCGCCGCCGTGGAAACTTGGCCCCTCGATCATCGTTTTGCTACTCGTTTTTACAGCACGGGAGAGGTAAAAAACGGGGTGTTAGAGGGAGATTTAATTATTGAAGGGTCAGGGGATCCTCTTTTTGTCTGGGAAGAAGCGATCGCAGTGGGCAATGGCCTCGATCAATTAGGCATCCGTCAGGTCAAAGGCGATCTGATCATTACGGGTCAATTCGCCATGAATTTTCAAACCGATCCCCTCAAAGCGGGAGAATTGCTGAAAATTGGGCTTGATCAATCGAAATGGTCAAAAGAAACCCAAAAAGCTTTTCAGAGTCTTCCTAGCGGCACACAAGCCCCACAGGTGAAGATTTTGGGCAGGGTTCGAGCCAGTCAAATTCGCCCCGAAAATGCCCGATTATTATTGCGTCATCAGTCCTTAACTTTAACGGAACTGTTGCGTCAGATGAATATTTATAGTAATAACGTCATGTCAGAAATGTTAGCGGAGCTGCTCGGTGGTCCGGCGGCAGTGGACGCAATTAATACTAAAATTACTGGGGTAGGAGCGGAGGAAATTCAATTAATTAATGGTTCGGGATTGGGGGTAGAAAATCGCTTGTCTCCCCGGGCAGTTATTGAGATTCTTCAAGCATTGGATCGCAAATTAGCCAATCAACCGATCAAAGTCGCTGATTTATTTCCGGTGGGAGGACGCGATACCAAAGGAACTATGCAGTGGCGGGCTATTCCCAAAGGAGTGATGATTAAAACTGGAACTTTAGCCCAAGTTAGCGCCTTAGCCGGAGAAATTCCCACCCAAGAAAGGGGTAAAGTTTGGTTTGTAATTATGAATGCTGGTAGTAGCAATATCGAGGGATTCAGAAATCAGCAGGATCGGGTGTTACAAGCTTTAGATCAACACTGGCAAATTCTCCCGGAAGCGACTCAAGGATCGATTCCTGCAAGGGCCTTTCTAGGTGATCCTAGTCGGATAAGTCAAGGTTTCTAGGGTGGTTTGGGGGGTAGAACCCCCCAAAGGCTTGGATTGAGTGGTAAAATCGGAAGTAATGACCAATTTTAGCAGATAGTTTCCCTTTAAAAATCCCAACTCAGTAGATTTACAAAAATGAGATGTACCCGGTTAAACGCATCCAGAAATTTTTAGGGATAAAAACACATTTGCGGCAAACCAAGGGATTCTTCCCAACCCATCATGAGATTGAGACACTGTACCGCTTGTCCCGATTGTCCCTTAACTAAATTATCGATCGCTGACATCACTATCACTCGATCGGTTCTCGGATCCACTTCAATACCGAGATAACATAAATTAGTACCACAGGCCCATTTAGTTTGTGGATAGACTCCCCCGGGTAGGATTTTGACAAAGGGAGAAGTGCGATAAAAAGCATTGTAGATAGTGATTAAATCATCCCGCACCAGATTGGGATCCCGCAAAGTTGCATAGACTGTGGACAGGATACCCCGAACCATGGGCATTAAATGGGGAGTGAACTGGACTCGCACCTCATGACCGGCTAAATCGCTGCAAATCTGCTCAATTTCGGGAGTATGACGGTGTTTTCCCGCTACATTATAGGCCCCGATCGAACTATCTGCTTCTGCCAATAACATATTAATCTTAGCTTGTCTTCCCCCTCCCGAAGTTCCCGATTTGGCATCAATAATCGTGGTTTCTGGGAGAATTAAACCCTGTTTTAACAGGGGAGAAATCGCCATTAAACTAGCAGTAGGATAACATCCGGGGCAACCGATCAAAGAGGCATTTTTAATATCTTCCCGATAAAGTTCCGGTAAACCGTACACAGCCGTAGATGCGATCGCTTGATCCTGACGTTCCTTGCCATACCATTTACTATAGGTTTCTAGGCTAGTAAAACGATAATCTGCCGACAGATCCAAAACTTTACACCCTTTAGCGAGCAAAGGAGGGGCTAAATCACAGGCTAAACCATTGGGTAAACCCAAGAAAACCACTTGACAACGGGAGGCAATTATCTCTAAATCGATCGCCTCCACATTAAGATTAATGCTATGGCCGAGATGGGGATATAAATCACTGTAGGGTTTTCCGGCGCTACTATCGCCCCCCAGATAGGCTAATTCTACGAAGGGATGTTCTTTGAGCAAACGTACCAACTGTACGCCACCATATCCGGAAGCGCCGACAATACCCACTGAAACCTTCTGTTCTTGCGTCATTTCCCTTATTCCTAAAAATTCTGATCGTTAATATAACGCTTTAGTATGGCTGAATTTTAGCCTAACCAGTGGGATTTAAATCAAAAAACTTCCTTTAAAAACCTAGTATCTCGGCCGGGTTGTCCATAAACCGTCAATTTCTTTTGATCAATAGGCAGTTATCTTAATGATGAGGTACAAGGTTTTCCTTTTAGGGAATCTGTCATCGGGAGATGAGGCCAAATGAGGTTAAACTTCATCCTTAGGAGAAAACCTGTAATTCAATCCCCCATATTTAAAATTTTGATCGCACTGTAAATTCATAATCTCCCCCCGGTTCTAATTGATAATCATAGCGTTCTAAAAACCGATTCAAGGGTTCAAAAATCAAAGCCCTACCTAGGGAAGGTTGTACTGATAACTTGCCTTGAAGAAAATGCCATTGAAAACGCCATTGATATTGTTCCGTCCGCACTTCTCCCTCTAATTTACCCGTTTGCCAAGATTGCTTAATTATCCGCACATAAGCCGTGCTTTCTGTTCGATTGCCGCCACTCACCTGAACCCTACCTATAGATTAAATATCAAACATTAAGATAGCGAATTAATCCTTGTTTGTCATTACTTGAGCTAATTTTCTCGACGCTATTCCGGGGAAGTGACTTCATTAACCTTAGAAACCAAGACATTTAATTGAAAAGGTCGCCCCATTTCCTTAGTAATAAATTCTTCCAACAATTCTACCTGTCTGGGGGTAATGCTTTCGGCGGTTCTTACTACTAATCTCACCCGGGGAGGCTGCTTGAGCCAATTAATCGAAGATTCCAATAATTCTGCCCGTTGAAAAGTAATCGTTCGTTGTAATAAAGCTTTTTTGATCAACCTTTCTAAGCGAGCTTGATTAGCCAGAGTTGCAAAACTTATTCCTAAGGGAATTAGCAAAACTGCTGTCAGGATAGAAGTCAAAATTAGAGCGTTACGCGCCCGATGAAAATTAGAATAACCTGCCAGCAAAAAGACCAACAAACAGGAGAGAGCAATGCCTAATAAATTGGTAATATATAACAGAGTTGCCCCCAAACTTAGGATCCAATTGCCTTGGGATAATCCTAGACCGATCGTGCAAACTGGTGGCATTAAAGCCACGGCGATCGCTGTTCCCGCTAAAGTACCTGAAATTTTCGGTTCTATTTTGGCATAACCACTGATTGCCCCTGCGGTAATTGCCACTCCTAAATCTAAAAGATTCGGTTGAGAACGGGCTTGAATTTCACTACCAAATTCAGAAATTCCGATTAATAATCCTAGCAACCAAGCTATCGCTAAAGCGATCATCGTACCGACTAAAATCGCCAAGGCTGACTTACGAATTAATCGCCAACTGCCAATTAAACCACCAAAAGCCAGACTACGAATCGGCAACATCAAAGGGGCAATAATCATCGCCCCAATAATCACGGCCGCACTATTGGCGACTAAGCCAAAGGTAGCGATCGCACAAGAACTAACAATCAAAGCTAGATAGGGAAAATCGAGGGACGCTTCTAACCATAAATCGCGCCACATAGCCCGCGATTGTTGCCAGGTCAAGGGTTTTCTTGAGAACCACGAGTAGGGCTGTTCTTTTCTGGTCATGGGACTTAGGAAGATTAACTTTTCTTTTACTTATAGCTTTTTTTCTCTAATCAATGTATATTTGTATCATTTTCTTTAACTAATCTTACCATTTTTTCTTCGCCTCGATTGATGAAACCTCATGACCAATTTGCTAAAAACTATCTGGAAGAATTATTATCGCCCCTAGGCCGGGTAGAAATTAGCAAAGAAATTACCGACGAAACCCGACAAATTGATCTATTTTTTTCGCCTCATCCAGAGCGGCAGATAACTGTCGATAATCTAGGATTATTAGGTCAAATTGCCCTAAATAGCGCCCTCCTAGAACCCTATCGTAATTCTCCCACTCGTGCCGATGTGCGTAATTGTCTCTCGAAATTAACCGCCGTTTTGGCTGAACTACAGCGACAGGCCAAACGAGAAAATAGCTCCTACAATGAGGAAAATTTGCCCCGTTTATGGATTCTTGCTCCTCTGGTTAGTGAGACTATACTAAACGGTTTTGGGGCGGTCTTAGACCCGAATTGGCCCGAAGGGGTGTATTTCTTGCCTCGTTTACAGCGCACGGCTATTATTGTGATCAATCAACTTCCTGTTAATTTTCACACCCTCTGGTTAAGGTTATTGGGTAAGGGTAAAACTCAGAATCAAGCCGTGGGAGAGTTGCTAGAATTACCAATAGGGAACAACTACCGTCAAAATGTCATAGAACTATTACTTAGTTGGCGGGTGAGCGTGGAAATACAAAATATTTTAGAAGAAGAAGATCGAGAGGTGTTTATGACGTTATCCCAAACTTATCTGGAATGGAAAGAAGGAGTGAGACGACAAGCTAGAGAAGAAGCTCTTGAAGAAGGTCGTCAAGCAGGTCTTCAAGCAGGTCTTCAAGAGGCGCGTCGGGGGATGATCGAAAATTTACTACAAGTGCGCTTTGGAAAGTTAGATGATTCTTTTAATCCCGTGATTGAGGGATTGTTATCCTTATCCCCCAGCGAATCTAGCCGTTTATTAATCGAATCCGCCCGCGAGGAGCTATTTGAGCGTTTTCACGATATAATACCCCAGTAAATGGGAGCGCCAGAGCAGTAAACAGTAAACAGTAACCAGTCAACAATGAAATATGATTTGCCGATCACTGATGACTGGTTACTGATCACTGATCACTGGATTTACCGTTTAGCGGCAACAACGGCAAAAACGGTGGTATGGGGATCATCTTTTAAAGTCACCCCTTCCGGCATTTTTAAATCACCCACGAGCAGGGATTGCCCCACACCGATGCCCGAAACATCAAATTCGATCACTTCTGGGATATTATCAGCAGTACAGGAGACATTAACTTCGTTGACGAACTGTTCGATTAAACCGCCCTGTTTGGTTCCGATCGCTTCTCCTATGGCTTTAACTGGAACGACGATATCGAGCTTACCGTGGGCAGATACCGAGAAGAAACTGAGGTGATAGAGATTTCTTTTCCAGGGATGAGATTGTACCTCTTGGATCAAAGCTTTTCCCGTCCAAGGCATTTCGGGAACATTCACATCCACCAGGGTATTATTCACCGAAGCCTTTTTCAGCAGGGTTAAGGCCGCTTTTTCTCCCACCACTAGGGAAACCGATTCCGTGCCGTTGTGGCCATAGAGAACCGCCGGGATTAAACCCTGACGACGTAGGGCCCTGGGGTTAATATTTTCGGGTCTTTTTTGACATTCAACGCTAACTTGCATAGTTGACTAATCCTCTTTAGCAATGATTTAAAATTCGTGATTATCCCAAGGTGAACCATTTTCGTCCAAAAGAGCGCGTTTTGGCCCATGAATGGGGTCTTCGACGATGATAGTTTGGTCGCGACTAGCTCCTAGGGAGATAATAGCGATCGGTACTTCCATGATCGTCCCCAGGAATTTTAGATAATCGAGGGCCTGTTTGGGCAGGTCTTCCAGACTCCGACAATCGCTGGTGGGTTGTTGCCACCCCGGCATCGTTCGGTAAATCGGTTGACAACGGGCAAATTCCACGGCGCTGCTGGGTAAATGGCGACAGGTTTGGCCGTCCAATTCGTAGGCGACACAGACTTTGATTTCCTCTAGGGTATCGAGAACATCTAACTTGGTGATCGCTAGACAGTCTAAACCATTGATTCGCACCGCGTAACGCCCGATAACTGCATCAAACCAACCGCAGCGACGACGACGACCGGTGGTGGTCCCGAATTCCGCCCCCCGATCGCATAATAACTGCTCGATCTCCCCCTCTAATTCCGTCGGAAATGGACCTTCGCCTACCCTAGTGGTGTAAGCTTTGGCCACACCGATCACTCGATCGATTACCGTCGGACCAATGCCAGAACCCACACAAGCACCACCGGCGATCGGATTGGAGGAGGTAACGTAGGGATAGGTTCCGTGATCGAGGTCGAGTAAGGTGCCTTGGGCTCCTTCAAAAAGAATATTCTTACGCTTGCGGATTGCTTCGTAGATTTTCAAGGAACTATCGACCACATGGGGACGCAGTATCTCGGCATATTCTAGATATTCCTCGATCACCCCTTGATGTGGCAAGGGCGGTAAGTTATATAACTTTTCTAAAATGACGTTTTTATAATTGATCGTCCATTCTAGTTTTTGCCGCAGATTCTCGGTATTCATCAAGTCGATGACTCGAATGCCGATGCGTTCAGATTTATCCGCATAGGTGGGGCCGATACCCCGTCCCGTGGTGCCGATTTTGTGTTTGCCCCGTTTTTCCTCAGATGCTTGATCGAGCAGCCGATGATAGGGCATAGTGACATGAGCCGTTTGCGAGATATAGAGATTGTCGGTGGTGACATTGAGGGCGTGTAATTGCGCCATCTCTTTGAGTAACACCGAGGGGTCTATGACCGTTCCCGAGCCGATTATACATTCCGTATCCGGGTAGAGAATCCCAGAGGGAATTAGATGGAGTTTGAACGTTTGATCCTCGACGACGACGGTATGACCCGCATTTACGCCACCTTGAGAACGCACCACCACATCCGCCGATCGACTCAGCAGATCCGTGATTTTTCCTTTTCCTTCGTCGCCCCACTGAGCGCCGATTACAATAACGTTAGCCAAGGTATTTTAGTCTAGCTAAAGTTCACACAAACTATTATTATCCCTCTTGGCGAATACAACTGTCAAGTTATCTCTCTTAGCTAATTGTCGGGAGAAGGCGAGGGTAAAACTCGCCTATTTTCAGGGTTTTAAGAGGGAGATTGACCTTCCCGACTCATTTGACGCTCGATAGTTTCGATAGCGGCATTTAATCCCGCTAGACGGGTTTCGAGGTCATCGCGCATCCATTTGAGGAATGTTAATTTACGCTCTTGACATTCTTGGCGGGAAGTGCCGCCACAAGTGTTAAAGAAGAAGGGAAACATAGACTAAGAGGCCTGCTATAACTCTACGTCTCCTATCTTGACGAAAATTTTCAAAAAAGTCTAACCGTTAAGTCGCCATAATAACCACAGACCTAAACCAAAACCGAAAAAGTTAGGCAGCCAGGCAGCTAGGAAGGGGGAGAGGGTGGCGGTTAGTCCCAAGCTGCCGACAAGGAAGTTTAAAAGATAATAGAGGAAAACAATGGCGACACTGAGACCGAAACTGGTTCCCCGACTAATTCTTTGCGGTGGAGAACCCAAGGCACAACCTATGGTGGCAAAGACGATACAGACAAAGGGAAAGGCGATTTTTTGCTGGATTCGCACTTGAAAAAACCTGACTCTCTTATCATCGCCACTGAGTTTGAGCAGTTGCACATATTCGATCGCCTGTGGTATGTTCATCTCGTAGGGATCGCGGCTTTGACGAGCAAAATCGAAAGCGGAGCGAGATAAAGCGATTTTTTCGGCTTTAAAGGGGATAACTTGGCTATAGGAGGCGTTAGGGGGGGTTAATTCATAGATAATGCCGTTAAAAAAGTCCCAGACGTTATCGACGGCATTCCAACGGGCCGAATCGGCGATAATAATTTGATTTAATTCTTGTTTTAGCCAACGGATAACGGTGACAGTTTTCATCTTTTCCCCGTCAAATTGTTCGGCATAAAATAAACTTCTTAAATTGCGATTAATCGTACCATTTTCTAGGGTTTTCATTTCATAGTCTGGATAATAAAAGTCTTTGTTTTTCCAAAAATTTGCTTCTTTATTAATTTTATGCACTAAAATTTCTGTGGCTCGATAATTAGCATTAGGAACTACATATTCATTTAATAAAAATGTCACAAATGTAACTATTAAACTCAGGCAAAAAGTCGGTATAAAAAGACGGTAAATAGTGACTCCACAGCTTTGCAGGGCAACGGTTTCGCTATCACTACTTAAACGTCCGTAGGTGATTAAAGTGGCCAATAAAAGAGAAACTGGCAGGGAATAAGTGACAAATTCTGGCACTTTTAACAGGAGAATTTCTAGGGCCGAGGCAAGGGGGAGATTAGCATCAACTACCTGATTAGCTAAATCGGAAAGATTGCTGATCGCTACTCCCAAAGAGGCAAATAAACCAACACTAAATAAAAATGGCGGTAGTAGTTGGCTGATCAGATAGCGATCAATGAGGGCAATGCCTCCATCCACCCAGTAAGAAATCTTTTTCTTAATCATTGATTTTGGTTAACTCACTCCTCTTTCATCCCATTTCCTAACCCGCAGCCGTCTTGCCTATACCTTCGGTTAGCCTATCATATTTTGTCTTTGACGAAAAACACCGCCGGAAGTTGTATGATTGCGGAGAGAGTGGACAGAAGTAAGGATTTGGGCAAGTGTAGACAATTTTTCTGTTCCTATTCCCCGATCATCCCCAGGTGAATTATGCTGCTAAACTGGCAAACTTTTACTATTCATAAACGAGTACCTTTAACGATTAGTCGCGGCACTACCAGCGAAAATACTAATATCTGGCTGCAAATTAGCGAGGAAAATATCGAAGGGTGGGGAGAGGCATCCCCTTTTAATATTACCAGCGAGGAGAAAAAAACCGATAAAATCCTGCAAGAATTAAACTCGATCGCTCCTATTTTACAATCTTTTCACCCCTGTCAACGCCAAGAAATTGAGAAAATTTTATGGCAAAATCAGATATCTTCGGCTACTCGTGCCGCTATTGATACGGCACTGCACGACTGGTTAGGCAAAAAAGCTAATTTACCTCTCTGGCAAATTTTTGGACTCGATCGCTCTTTAATTCCGCCGGTTTCTGTTACTATCGGTTTAAATTCTCCAGAAAATGTGGGGAAGAGGGTGTTAGATTGGCTAGAAATCGGCGATTTTAGCTTATTAAAAGTCAAATTAGGCTCACCAGACGGTATAGAAGCCGATCGAGCCATAATTCTGGCTATTAAAGAAATTGTCCCCCATTTGCCCCTAACTGTCGATGCTAATGGTGGTTGGAAATTTAGCGATGCGGTGAAAATGTGCCAATGGTTAAAGGAAAAAGGCGTTATTTATGTGGAACAACCCCTATCCGTCGGACAAGAACGAGATTTAATTGATTTATACCAAAAATCGCCCCTACCTATCTTCGTCGATGAAAGCTGTTTTTCTAGTCAAGATATCCCGAAACTGGCCGATCGAGTCCACGGCATTAATATTAAACTAATGAAAGCCGGTGGATTAGCGGAAGTGCAGAGAATGATTCATATTGCCCAAGCTTGCCAACTGCAAATTATGTTCGGATGTTACTCTGATAGCAGTTTAGCCAATACTGCCCTAGCACATCTTGGCCCGCTTGTCAACTATCTTGACCTAGATAGTCATTTAAATTTACGCGATGATCCCTTTACGGGTTTAAGCTTGGAAAAGGGACGTTTACAACCAAATAATTCACCCGGTTTGGGTGTTAGTTTACGGACAAAAGATGACTAATTATTTGACTCCTGACAAGAAAGTAGCGATTCTTCTCCACGAAGGAATCAAAGGAACTCGCGGCAAAACTGGATTAAGTTATCTGCGTTACGGGAAAGCGCAGGTAGTGGCGATTATTGACGCAGAAAGCGCCGGCAGCGCCTTAAAAGAAGTGGCTGCAATCGATCGCCCCTTGCCGATTGTTGCTACTGTTAGGGAAGCTCTAACCTATCATCCCGATACCCTGTTAATTGGCATCGCACCCTCAGGAGGCATTTTACCACCCCATTGGCTAGAAGAAATCAAAGAGGCGGTAAAGGCGGGGTTATCCCTCGTTAATGGTCTCCATACACCCCTAAAAACCCTTTTTCCTCAGCTTAAACCCGATCAATGGATTTGGGATATCCGTCTGGAACCCCAAGGCTTAAAAATTGGGCAAGCGCGGGCGAAAAATTTAACCTGTCAGCGTATTCTAACGGTAGGCACGGATATGAGTGTGGGCAAAATGTCCACTAGCATCGAATTACATCGGGTTGCCGCAGAAAAAGGGCTAAAATCGCAATTTTTAGCCACTGGACAGGGGGGAATTATGATCGCGGGAAAAGGTGTACCCTTGGATGCGGTGCGCGTCGATTATGCTGCTGGTGCGATCGAGGCTTTGGTGTTAGAATCAGCAGAAAATAACGATATTTTGTTTATTGAGGGTCAAGGCTCCCTTTTACACCCCGGATCCACTGCTACCTTGCCCTTAATGCGTGGCAGTCAACCGACGGGGTTAATTCTCGTCCATCGCGCTGGACAAATTCACATCAAAGATTTACCCGATATTCCCATCCCTCCCCTAACGGAAGTGATTAAACTCTACGAAATGACTGCCAGCGCCGGGGGAAGTTTCGGGGAAGTGAAGGTAAGAGGGATTAGTTTAAATACTTTTCATCTTAGTCAGGAGGCGGCAGTTAAAGCTATAGAAACTGTGCAGGAGGAAACGGGGTTATTTTGTAGCGATGTTGTCCGTTTTGGCGGTCAAGGGTTATTATCAGTGAGCAGTAATCAGTGAGCAGTGAGCAGTGATCGGCACTTCAGGGACTTGCGTGGGAATAATATCCCAGCCAGAAAATCGCTCTGTAGAAGAATCAGACCAGCCCAAAAGGTACATTATCAAAGCGCAAGTCCCTTATGGCAATATTTCTAAGGATTACCAGAAAAGAAAGATCGCCACGCTGCCGTCCCGATCGCCCCTCCTAAAAGAATAATTAACGTCCAAACTTGATTTCTTTGGGTTCCTTCCACCTTTTCTAGTCTTCTATCGATCCCATCGACTTTCTCAGTCAGTTTTGCTTGTCCTACCTCTAGCTTAGTTAGCCGTTCGTCGATTTTATCAAATTTCTGGTTAAAATCCTTCTGTAGGCTGTCAAATTTCTGGTTAACATCCTTTTGTAGGCTGTCAAATTTCTGGTTAACATCCTTTTGTAGGCTGTCAAATTTCTGGTTAACATCTTGTTGCAAGGTATCAATTTTTTGGTTAACATCCTTCTGTAGGATATCGATTTTTTGGTTAACCTCCTTGATGCTGTCTTTGATTTCCTTGAGGACGGATTCAAGACTATAAGTAACGGTTTCGTTAGACATTTTGATAAAATCCCTGTGAGTAAGTTTTCTTAAGCGATCTCCGTTGATAGTACAATAATTTTATCTCTAGATTACTGGAGAGAACGTATCTGCAATTGGTAATAATTCTCGTCTAAACCTTGATTCTGCTTGTTATTAACCGAATTAAGCTGTTTTTGCAGTGCCAAAATGCGATCGCCTGTAGCTGGATGGGTGCTGAGAATTGCGGGGGTAGAACCCCCCTGTTGTGCTAATTTTCCCATAAAGGAGATCATCGCCGTGGCTGCATAACCGGCCTCAGCTAGATTGTTTAAACCCAGTCGGTCCGCTTCTAATTCATCCTTGCGACTATTGGGAAGATTGTAGGCGAGATTGACCCCCAATTGTACCCAAGTTTTTGTGTCTAATCCCGCTGCGCTGAGAATTCCTTGGGCGAGGGCAGTATTGCGTAATTGGGTGATAGAATGACGACCGACGATATGGCCGATTTCATGGGCAATAACACTGGCTAATTCCGCCTCATTATCAGCAGTTTTAATCAATCCCGTGTGTAAATAGACAAATCCGCCCATAGTTGCGAAGGCGTTAATGCTATTGTCGCGCACCACTTGAAAAGTGAAGGGAAGGTCAGGGCGATCGCTAGTTGCCGCTAATCGTTGCCCGATTTCGTTGACATATTGGTTAATTCTGGCATCTTTGGACAGTTGTATCTTGCCTGATTCTAATAAACCCTGATTAATCTGCTTACCGAGGGCGACTTCCTGCTGAGGAGAAATAGTGGCGAGTTGAATCACCTGCACACCGCGAAAAAGTAAATCCATCCACGAGCGCCCGAAACTGGGTGGGGGATTGACAATCCCGATACTGAGGGTGAGCAGCAGAGAAATTATTGTTAATAACCAAAAACGGGAGAAAATACGGCGCATAGACGATTCGATCGCATAAAAACCTCATTCCCATTCTAGACAGTCCTTATCACCCTCTGTCTGCTACTGTCCCCGATTAGTTTGATAGACATAAAAGTTAAATAAATCGAATAAACTGCCAACAAAAGCAAAGGTGACAGCGATGGTTAACATTCCTTGTAGGGGATAACCGTCGCCGAAAATGGTTAAAAATTGCAGGATTTGGCTAAAACCGGTCTGAGAAACCCAAGTAAAGCCAGGGACGTGACTGGTAGCGAATAAAGCAGCTAAAATAGAACCCACCAAGAGGACGGGGGCAACAAAACTTAATAGGGTGGAAAATAGCAGCGAACGGAGCAAAGTAAGCATGGATGCTGATCTCCAGAGAATTAGCGGGCGATCGAACGGGAATAGGAATCTATACTCGCTCCCCTATAGAATATACGTTCATCTCGGCTAAGGGCGGTTTTTTAAAAAATCTTAAAATATCATTAAGATTCTTGGTTAAGAAGGATTAAGTGGTACACAAAAGTCAACCCGATAATTGCTGGGCCAGCCTTTTTCAGTGAGGGGTGTGGGGTGTGGGGTGTGGGGAAGTGGGGAAGTGGGAAGTGGGGAAGTGGGAAGTGGGGGAATTTCAACTAAAACCCTAAAACCCTAAAACCCCAACACCCTAACACCCCAAAACCCCAAAACCCCGCGCAACGCGCACGCAGTGACCACCCTATCTCCTGTCTCCTGTCTCCTGACTCCTGTCTCCTGACTCCTGACTACTGACTCCTGACTACTGACTCCTGATAACTGACTCCTGATAACTGACTCCTGATAACTGATAACTGATAACTGGAACTACCTAAAGCATTGATCCCCGTGGTGTGGTACTGTCAATTCAGTGTATTGATCGGCACTGGCTTAAGATTTGTCGCTATTGTCATCCCCTTCTCCTGTCGCTGTTTTTGAGGCTTTCTATGACCGACATTCCTTTCACCCTAGACCAACTGAGAATTATCAAAGCGATCGCTGCCGAAGGAAGCTTTAAACGGGCGGCAGATACCCTGTATGTATCTCAGCCGGCAGTCAGTCTTCAGGTACAAAACCTCGAAAAACAGCTAAATGTACCGTTATTTGACCGGGGCGGTCGGAAAGCCCAATTAACAGAAGCGGGACACCTACTCTTAAGCTACGGCGAAAAAATTATCACTCTCTGTCAAGAAACCTGTCGGGCGATCGAAGATCTACAAAATCTGCAAGGGGGAACCCTAATCATCGGTGCTTCCCAAACCACGGGAACCTATCTTCTTCCCCGCATGATCGGGATTTTTCGGCAAAAATACCCAGAAGTATCCGTACAGCTACAAGTTCATTCCACCCGTCGCACCTCTTGGAGCGTTGCTAACGGTCAAGTGGATTTAGCCATTATCGGGGGAGAAGTTCCCGCCGAATTACAAGAAACCCTGCGGATTATCCCCTACGCAGACGATGAACTGGCTTTAGTCCTGCCTATTTTTCATCCTCTGTCTAAGGTAGAAATGATTCAAAAAGAGGATTTATATCGACTAAAATTTATCACCCTCGATTCCCAATCGACGATTCGCAAAGTCATCGACAAGGTTTTAACCCGTTGCGAGATCGATACCAAACGCTTAAAAGTGGAGATGGAACTTAACTCGATCGAGGCGATTAAAAATGCCGTCCAATCCGGGTTAGGGGCGGCTTTTGTCTCGGTGACAGCGATCGAAAAAGAACTACAAATGGGAGTTATCCACGCGACCAGAATTAAAGATGTGGAAGTGAGGCGCACTTTATCGGTAATTATTAACCCAAATCGTTATCGCTCAAAAGCGGCCGAAGCTTTTACCCTAGAAATACTACCCCAATTCTCCACCTATCCCGAATATCTGGCTGACGACCACAACTTTGAACCGATTCCTAACTCGCAAACCGCCGAAATTATTAGTAAATAAGTCGCTCGATACGGGCAAAATCTCCCTCCGAACATTTAAGCTATCTCTTAGGAAAATTACTGCCGGGGTAAATTACTTTTTTATCGACTTTAATCCAATGGAGACTTTCTAAACGACTTCTAAGATTAGTAATAGTTACTCCCAACTCGTCGGCGATCGCATACAGATGTCCCCATTTCGTCAAGTCACGTCCCTTGATGGCTTTCTCTAACTCACTCATCGGCATTAGTAAACAACTGGCAAAATATTGAGCTTGCCATTCAATTCTTTGGCTAGAATCAACTGTCCGACATAGAAAAGGTTGAATTGTCTCTAAGGAATCTCCCTGATTGATTCGATCCAAAAAATTAGAGACGGCTGTTTGATTAATATGAAAGACAAAATGACCAATTTCATGGGCTAAACTCGAATTTTTAAAACCTTCTTTTGCCAGGGATGAATTTTGGGAATCTTTTAAGAATTTTACATCTTCATTAAGAATAATTTTCTTTTCTGTGGGAATAATCATTGCGGCGATTTCTCCCTCTTGATCTGGCTTTATATCCGTCCATTCAATAGCCAAATCAAAATGATCGGCCGCTGCTTCCGCAATATCGCAATTTTTTAAGGGACGACGACGATGAGCTTTTACTTTCTTCAGAATATCGTCTGCCTGAGTTTCAATCACTGCTTTGGGAATAAAACTATAGGGTTTAATAATATCCAAGATATCTACTCCTGCTCATCTAATTTTGTCGCCTCAGAAATAATTTTTTTGGCAAAATTAGGATTGTCTTTCATGCGACGCAATAAAATCGGCATTTGTTGGTATTTTTGAACTAATTCTTTGAAGACTTTTTGATCATCTGAACTAATTCGTCCTGCCAATTCTCCTAAGGTTTGAGCATTTAATTTTAAATGAGTCGCTAAGGACTCAATCACCTGCTGACTAGGAGGATAACCTGCATGATCATTTTCTAGCTTCGATAGATAGGTATAGTCCACCCCAATCAACTTAGCTAGTTCTCTCTGACTATATTCCTCCTCTCGACGAGCTTTGCGGATAACCTGTCCAAATGTTTCTGACACTGCTTTTCTCTCAATCGCTCAAAAAAATTATATCAAGGGTTGACTATTTAAATCAACATAGGCTAGAGTTAGTTTATTGGCGTTGATTATTTTAGTCAACACCAGAGCAAACACTGCCGTATCATCCTAGCATTATCCTGACCGAGGGGAAAAATTGTGTCCTACCAGTTACCCAAAAAGCCTTGGCATCCTCCGATGAGCTATACTCTGTGGCGATCGCTTAAACCAGCGATGGGCCATGAGAATTGGCATTGTCAGACAAAACGGGGGTTTGAAAAAGCGCGAAACAAAGAACCAGAAGTCCAAAGATTAATATCACAAGATAATCAACCGCAAAAAATTGGTAAGTTGGCACAACGAGGAGTTTTTGAGTTTCATCAAGAGCCAGTGAGATTATCAGGTTCCCATGGGGTGGAACAAGTGGCAGAAATCCTGCAATTAAATCAAGAATCGCCAGAAATTCAAGCCAGGGTTTTAGTAATTTTAAACAATTACTATCAACAACCAATTTTATTGAATCAAGAGATTATTAATTTATCTAGAGGCGATGAAGGTTATCCAGAACCTATTGTTATCGAGCAGGGTAACTATCGGTTTAATTTGTCCGCTGCCTTTGATTGTATTTTTAGAGAAGCTGATGACACCATACATATTTTAGATTTGAAAACTGGTCAATCTAATTTTGATCGTCGTCAGGCTCATGTTTATTTACTGGCGGCTAGTTACCTTTATCCTCAGGAAAAAATTGTCGCTTCTTTTTACAATTTAGAAACCCAAACAAGCTCAGAAAATATATCCCTGTCTTCCGAGGCAATGGAAGCAGTTAAAATCGAACTAGCTTTCCTAGCCAAAAAACATCAGCAACAACTAAAAAAATATAAAAATCACCCCGAAGATTTTTATCATATTTTCCCGCCCCAAAGTGGCTATGCCTGTAGTTATTGTCCTTTTACATCGATTTGTGATTATGCAAATAAGGAGGTTTAGATCATGAATTACACAGAAGCTAAAACAGCCAATTCCCCGCTTTTTTTGAGTGAAATTAGTTCCTTAACTCTCAAGAATAGTTGTTTAAATTGTTTTAAGCTTAATCATCAAGTCACCAGGAAAATAGGTAATCGTTTTAGTTGGCAATTCAGTCATAAGTTTCCCGATGTGGTGGTTGTTTTTGAAGATAATTGTTTTTGGGTATTAGCTAAAGATGAAAAATCTCTTCCCTCTCCACAACAGTGGAAAGAAGCTTTATCAGATATTCAAGAGGTTTTACGAGAAGATATTGGCGATAACTATTATTCTATTCATTGGCTAAAAGACTGGCAGATAACAGCTTTAGTTACCGCACAACTAGCAGTTAAAATTCTGAAAATATTTGGTAAATTTTCCTATCCAATAGTTTTTCCCAAAGATAGTCAGATAAGTGAAAACCAAGTACAGGTAAGGAGAGAAGTTGATTTTTGGGCAGAAATCATCAATGACACCGATCCAGCTATTTGTTTAACTGTTGAAAGTTGTATTGTCTATAGTGGAGATTTAGAACAATTTTATGAAAATCACCCCTATAGACAAGATGCTGTTAAATTATTAGTAGGTTTAAAGGTTAAAACTATAGAAACCAATGGGATAGCTAAAATTATTAAAATAGCGGGTACAATTGGGGAAAAAAGAGAGGAACTATTAACAAAAGCTACGGGTTCAATTAGTCGAAGAAAATTAGAAGAAGCTCATCTGGGGCAACCAGTGGTGGCGGTACAATTTGGCAAAAATCCCCGGGAGTATATTTATCCATTAGCAGCTTTAAAACCCTGTATGACAGATAAGGATGAGAGTTTATTTCAAGTCAATTACGGAGAGTTATTAAAGAAAACAAAAATCTTCTATGCTGAACGACAAGAACTATTAAAGTTGTATAAACAGGAGGCACAAAAGACTTTAAATAACTTTGGTTTTCAGTTAAGAGAAAGAAGTATTAACAGCAGGGAAAATCCCGACTTCTTTTGGACTCCTTCTATTTCTCTTGAGCAAACTCCCATCTTATTTGGTAAGGGAGAAAGGGGAGAAAAAAGAGAAACTCTCAAAGGATTATCGAAGGGGGGTGTATATAAACGTCATCAAGACTATCAGGATCCTGCTCGTAAAATTCGTTTAGCTATTCTGAAACCATCTAATTTGAAGGTCGGAGATTTTAGAGAACAATTAGAAAAGCGATTAAAACTTTATAAATTTGAGACCATTTTGCCACCAGAGAATCAAATAAATTTCTCTGTTGAAGGTGTAGGATATGAAAAAAGAGCTAGACTGGAAGAAGCAGTTGATCAATTAATTCGAGGAGAAATTCCTGTAGATATTGCTTTAGTATTTCTTCCTCAAGAGGATCGCAATGCGGATAATACTGAAGAAGGAAGTTTATATTCGTGGATTAAAAAAAAGTTTTTGGATCGTGGAGTTATGACTCAAATGATTTATGAGAAAACTTTAAATAATAAGGGTCAATATAATAATATTCTCAATCAAGTTGTCCCCGGAATCCTAGCCAAATTAGGAAATTTACCCTATGTCCTTGCTGAACCTCTAGAAATTGCCGATTATTTTATTGGTTTAGATGTGGGAAGGATGCCAAAAAAAAATCTTCCGGGGAGTCTCAATGTTTGTGCAAGTGTGCGACTATATGGAAAACAGGGAGAATTTGTTCGCTGTCGGGTAGAAGATAGTTTAACCGAGGGAGAAGAAATTCCTCAACGGATTCTGGAAAATTGTTTACCGCAAGCTGAACTAAAAAATAAGACAGTTCTCATTTACAGAGATGGTAAATTTCAAGGAAAGGAGATTGAGAATTTACTAGCAAGAGCGAGAGCAATTAATGCTAAATTTATTCTCGTAGAATGTTATAAGACTGGCATTCCTAGACTTTATAATTTTGAGCAAAAACAGATAAATGCTCCCTCCAAAGGATTAGCTTTAGCTTTATCAAATCGGGAAGTTATCCTGATAACGTCCCAAGTTTCTGAAAAAATTGGTGTTCCTCGTCCCTTGCGCTTAAAAGTTAATGAATTGGGAGAGCAAGTAAATTTAAAACAGTTAGTTGACACTACCTTAAAATTAACTTTACTTCACTATGGTTCTCTCAAAGATCCCCGTTTACCTATCCCTTTGTATGGAGCGGATATTATTGCTTATCGACGCTTACAAGGAATTTATCCTAGTTTATTAGAAGATGATTGTCAATTCTGGCTTTAGAGAGGAAAATTATGTATAATTCCCCTAGCAATCTACACCATCTAGAAAAATTAGTCAGTGATTTAGTTAACCAAATTAGTTTACTGACGGCAGAAAATCGGGACATTAAAGAAAGATTAGCCTATCTTGAATGGGACTTACACCGAGAAAATGGTTATTTACAAGCCGAAAATTTATCTCTACGTCAAATGGTTGACTACTGCTCCGAAGAATATAATCCTCTTGAGGATTCTCTAAGATAATTACTATAGCAGTTACTAGGAATTGCATAGCCGTTTTTTTTTGAGATCAAGCTTTAGATTTTTTTCTTATTTCTTTGAGCAAAAAATGTCTATTATCAAAGGCGATATTATCCCGCCAATTTATGTTACCAGCGATCGGTCAAAATCATCCCCAATCTGGTAATTATGCCCCCCTAGATAGCCATCTCTGGGCCGATGCCACCTATCCCCTCGGGGCCCATTATCGGGGCGATAGTGTCACCTTTGCCGTCTATTCTAAAAATGCCAGTCAGATTCTTCTGGAAATCTACGATCGCCCGACGGGAGAAAACGCTAAGTATGATTACTGGTTGACAAAAAACCCCAATGATGATATCTGGCGGGGAAAAATCGCCGGTATTCCCCACGGCAGTTACTATGCTTTTCGCTGTTGGGGTTCCAATTGGCAATTTGATCAAAAATGGCAAAGAGGTCACAGTAACGCAGGTTTTCAGGCAGATGTGGACGATTTCGGCCATCGTTTTAACCCCAATAAAGTCCTCTTCGATCCCTACGCGCGAGAACTTTCCCACGACCTGGAAACCCCGGCCATGGTCGCGGCCGGAGAAAATGCTGGAATCTATGCCACGGGAGAAGGGGACTACAAAGGAGTGATCCGGCGGCAATACGATACGGGTAAATGGTCGCCCAAAGGCATTGTGATCGCGCCGGATGGGACTTCTACCGGGATTCGTCCCCGTCTGGGGTCCGAAAAAGCGATCATTTATGAGGCCCATGTGCGCGGTTTAAGCAATCACCCCTCCGCTAGTCGTTTAGAAGATATTCTCAAGGGAATTACGGGTTTTGAGGAAGTGGCCAACGTTCCTGACCAGTACAGAGGAACTTACGCGGGGGCCGGCTATATGGCCAAATATCTGAAAGCGCTGGGATTTACCACGATCGAACTCTTACCGGTCCAAGAAACCGCTAACGATAATAACCCCGACGATCGCCCCGGCGGTAACTATTGGGGTTACATGACCTTTGGTTATTTCGCTCCCGATCGCCGTTATGCTTATGATCGCTCCCCCGGGGGACCCACCAGAGAATTTAAGTCCATGGTCAAAGCTTTCCACGACCAAGGCATGGAAGTTTATCTCGATGTGGTCTATAATCACACCGGAGAAGGGGGCAATTGGGGCAGCAACGATGTCACCGGATTTGTTAGTTTTGGTGGTTTTGATGTGGTGGAATACTATCAACTCACCGATGAACATTATCTAGTCGATGGAGCGACAGGCTGCGGAAATCAATTAAACTTTTCCCATATTGTCACCTGTAATCTGGTTCTTGATTCCCTCACCTATTGGTTAGAAACCATGGGAGTTGATGGTTTTCGTTTTGATCTGGCCACCGTCCTCGGCCGAACTCCTTCTAGTCATCAACGAGAAGATCGGGGCAAACAAAAACAATTCTTCCCTAAACATACTTTGTTAGAAAAGATCGAGAAATTAGGCAAGAAATACGATGCCGAAATGATCGCCGAAGCTTGGGATAGCTGGGGTTACGAAGTGGGGAATTTCCCGACGGGTTGGGGCGAGTGGAATGGCCGTTATCGCGATGCAATTCGGCGTTTTTTAAAGGGAGATGGTAATACTTTTAAATTCATCGAACAGGTGAACGGAGATTATTGCAATTTTAACGACCAAGGCGGACCACAAAAATCGATCGATTTTATTGTTGCCCACGATGGTTTTACCCTGATGGATTTGGTCAGTTATAACCATAAAAATAACCTCACTCCCTGGCCCTTTGGTCCTTCCGATGGCGGCAATAATAATAACGATTCTTGGGATTCTGGGGGTGATCATGCCCTACGTCGCCAAAGATTACGCAACTTTTGGACGATTCAATTTTTGTCTCGCGGTGTTCCCATGACTGTCTGGGGCGATGAATTTGGCCGCAGCCAAAATGGTAATAATAATCCCTACAATATTGATAGTGTGGCCACTTGGAATAATTATGATATGATTGCCACCCGTTCACCCCATCTACTGCCCACGGGTTATCGGGAAGCTTATCACAATAATTTTGGCACGGGAACTAATCAAGAAGAACGCAATCCTTTATTTATTTTTGCCGCTTATATTGCTCACTTAAGAAACAATCATATAGCACTAAAACAGCGCCGCTACGGTGATCTGGTTCTCGATGCAGGCAATGATGTCACCTATTTATTTAAAAAAACCGATGGGGTTAGCGATTTAACTGCCGATGATCGCTGTATTTGGTTTTTAATTGATGGTAGTGCCGTCGGTGATCACGATTTTTTGGTGTTAATTAATATGTATCATCTGCCGGTGGATTTTCGTCTTCCCTCCCCAGGCAATAATTATCGTTGGGTAAGACTTATTGACACGGCAGCTTGGGCAGAAACCAATTATAATTGTTGGTCTGTGGAGCAAGGAGCAGTAATTGCCGATCGCTATAAAGTCAATGGTTTTTCGATCGTGGTTCTCGAGGAGATTAACTGAATTTTTGGCAATAGGGAAATATAAACCCCTGTTGCATCTTATGTTTTACAACCCGCACTTAGCCCAAAATTGCCGTTAAATGTCTAAAACTAAAAGTAGTGTTATTATCCTAACCATAATTTGTATTATCGCCACAGCGATGGGAGTTTATCTAATCGGTGGTATCGACTCCCAACAATTACAGATATGGTTAAAACAAATGGGAATTATGGCCCCCATTTTGTATATTATTCTCTATACGATTGGGACAATTTTAATCCTGCCTTCTACCCCCTTAAACCTCACTGGTGGCGCGATCTTTGGGGTAGTTATGGGAACAGTTTGGACAACGATCGCCGCTTTGGTGGCCGCTATAGTTGCCTTTGCTTTTACCCGTACTATCGGCCGGGAATATACCGCCAAAAAATTTCAGGGAAAATGGCAAGCGATCGATGCAGAAATGCAGCAAGGCGGCCTATTTTATATGTTTGCTATCCGTCTATTACCGATTATTCCCTACGGTATCGTTAACTTTGTTGCGGGATTAACTTCTATCCGTTTTCGCGATTATTTCATCGGTACTTTATTAGGCACTGTCCCCGGAATTTTACCCTTTGTCATGATGGGTGCGGGTTTAAAATCTTTGGGAAAAGGCGATATATTGCCCCTAATGGTGGCTTTTACCCTCATTGCTCTGTTAGTAGGTGTGGGAACTTGGTATCGTCGTCGTCGGCAATTTCCCTTTCAGTGATCAGCGATAAAATTAAGTTAGATTAGGAATATTCCGACTGAATCCTCATTGCTAAGGAGATAGCGTATCGATGCCTGCCGCAGATTATAAAGATTATTATGCCGTTCTGGGAGTAGGTAAAACTGCCAGCGCCGAAGAAATTAAAAAAGCTTTTCGCAAATTAGCCGTCAAATATCACCCCGATCGCAATCCTAACAATAAAAGCGCCGAAGAACGTTTTAAAGAAATTAGCGAAGCTTACGAAGTCCTCTCCGATAGCGAAAAACGCCAAAAATACGATCAATTTGGACAATATTGGCAACAGGCCGGGCGATCGAATTGGCCGGGTGGTAATCCGGGGGTTGACTTTGGTTCCGACGGTTTTGACTTTAGCCAGTACAGCACCTTTGATGATTTTATCAATGAACTGCTCGGTCGCATGGGTCGCTCCGGCGGTACTCGCCCCGGTTCCCATTCCTACGGGACTCCGGGGGGAGGATTTGGCGATTTTAGCAATTTTAACGACTTTGCCGGCGCTCGTACTCCACCGCAATCCGTCACTTCTGGTGTCTCCACCGCTAAACTGCGTCTGAGTTTTGCGGAAGCTTTACGAGGAGTACAAAAACGGGTTAATTTAGCCGGAGAAATGATCGATATCAAAATCCCCCCAGGAACCAAAACCGGTAATCGTCTCCGGGTACGGGGTAAAGGACTAATCGATCCCTTGAGTAAACAACGGGGAGATCTATTTCTCGATGTGGAATTAGAACCCCATCCTTTCTTTACTTTTGAAGGCGATAATTTAACCTGTGAAGTCCCGATTACTCCCGATGAGGCGGTTTTAGGCACAGCGATTGAAGTTCCTACCCCCGATGGCCTGGTGACGGTAAAAGTTCCCGCCGGTATTCGTTCCGGTCAATCCCTGCGCTTACGCGGCAAAGGTTGGATCGATAATAAAGGACAACGCGGCGATCAATTAGTCAAAATTGTCATCGATACTCCCAAAGAATTAACGGCGATCGAACGGGAATTATACGAGAAAATTAAATCTCAGCGTACCACAGATCCCCGTCGTCATCTCAGACAGGTGCAAATTTAGTCCCTAGATCTTAATAGTGAGGTACGAAGCAAAAGGTAGGGTGCGTTAGACGGCCAAAATTGCTGCTTTGACTTGAAGGTAACAATCCGTCGTAACGCACCACCTATCATCAACTAAGCAGTAAAAGGTAGGGTGCGTTAGACGGCCAAAATTGCTGCTTTGAATTGAAGGTAACAATCCGTCGTAACGCACCACCTATCATCTGTCTCTGGAGTTTATCCTTGGCTAGAATTTAACCTTACTAGCCAACCAATTAGTGATTAATTTGGGGCTATTTTTCTTCACCCAATAGAGAGCATAAATTCTGAATATAGGCTTAGAAAAACGAGCGATCGCTTTCATGATAAAATTTAAGTAACGACGATGAAACTTTTTATTAATTAAATTTAACGAACCCACATCGTAAAGACAGTCAATGATAATTCTAAAAGTCGTTTCTTCTCTTTGGAATAAACTATCTATTAACAATAGCACTTCCTGAATCCGTTGCTGTTTAAGCTGTTCTTCTTCGGAAACAGCCGAGAGAATCTGCTGCTGCTTAGATAATTTACTATCCGATGGGGTTAACATGATATGGTAGGGAAAAAATTAACTTGTTTTGATTTTATCCCTATTTGCCGATTTTGCAAGACCAAACTCCCCATCTATCCCCGTTTTTACAATAACACGGATCTTTCCTCTCCCATGCCGTCTTGACTGTGATTGCTGTGATTGTGTCATGGACTGTGACTGATTAAGAAAAATAGGGCAGAATAAAATTATGAAAGCTAAAATGAGGACTGAATCATGAATGATACCTTAACCACAAGTTTACTGTAGCAGTACGGCAATTTACCTGAAGCAATCTCTAAAATCCCTATATTGTGGCAAAAAATCAAAACCCAATAATATAATAAACTCAACCCTCATCACCCCGATTTTATCTATGGACCCTCTTACAGGAGCAGCGATCGCAGTTGGTTCGATTATTGCCACTAAAGCGCTAGAGAAAACCGGTGAAAAAGTGGTAGAAAAGGTGGCTCTTCGTTACTTGGTATGGTTCGATAGGGAGGCATAAATCGACTAAATCCTTATCTGGCAAGAGACTTAATTGATTAGTTCGCTCTAGATCGAAAAGAATTGACAAAAATCGCTATTGGGAACAAACAGGAAAATTTCTCACTTCCCTGAAACAAGTTTCTCCAGATACTGTCACCGCAATTGAAAAAGCACCCGAACAGCCTTTAGATTATGGACAGGCAATTCTGGAGGTGGAATCTGTTGCTAAAACCAGTCCCGAATTAAGCCAAATTATAACTGATTTGGTTAAAGCGATAGAAGCGGAACCTTTCCTTAAAGAATTGGTTAATAATACCCTTAAATCTCAATCCCAACAAGCCAGCGTTATCAATAATCAAAAATTAGCTGATTCCATAAAGAATGTTTTTCAAGGTAATACATTCATTGGTGGTAATTTCTGACTGCAGCCGCCTGTTCAGGAACAGGTTAAACAACATCCTCACAATTTATCTAATAGTAATATCCCTAGATTTGTTGGTAGGGATCAGGAATTAATTGACTTAAAAAAGCAATTACAACAATCCCAAAAGCTTGCTATATCTACCTTAACGGGAATGGGAGGCATAGGTAAAACCGAATTAGCCAGACAGTTTGGCTGGCAACAATGGCGGGAAAAAACCTATCTGGGGGGGATATGTTGGTTAAATGTGGCAGAAAGTGACGGCGGTTTTATCGGTACTTCTATTTTAGATTTTGCGCGGGTACATCTCAAATTAACTTTACCGGATGAGGGAGAATTAGACGTAAAAATTCGTTATTGTTGGCAAAACTGGTTAGCGGGAAATGTCCTAATTATTTTTGATGATGTGCGGGATTATCAGCAAATTAGGGATTATTTACCACCGCAAGAAGACAAACGCTTTCAGGTTTTAATTACCACTCGCAAGGAATATTTATCAGCGACAATTGCGACTTTTCGGGTAGAAGTATTAAAAGAAAAAGATGCACTTGATTTATTGCGTTCCTACCTTGAAGACAACAGAATTGACACACAAATCGAGGCAGCTAAATTATTATGTCAGGATTTAGGTTATTTACCCTTAGGGTTAGAATTGGTGGCAAGGTTGCTGGTACGACGACAGGATTGGAAAATCAGCAAAATACGGCAAAAATTAGCCGAAAACGGCTTAGATGAGCCAATTTTAGCCAAAAATCCCAAGTTTCATGGGGAAATGACTGCGGAAAGAGGGTTAAAAGCTGCCTTTAATCTCAGTTGGGAGGAGTTGCATAGCGAACCAGAAGCGCAAATTTTGGCACTTTACCTCAGTTTATTCGCTCTTGCGCCCTTTCCCAAGGGAATGATTCTGGATTTATTTCCCGATGAGGATGGGGATACAGTGGAGGAATGGTTAACCGATAGTTTAGTTCACCTGAGTTTAGTTCAGGATAATCGTGATGGTTGGTATGAAATTCATCCCCTGTTGCGTCGCTATTTTCGGGATAAGTTAGAACCATCACCCCACGCAGAACCAGCAAAACGCCGTTATTGTGGGATTATGGCCAAAAAATCGGCAGAAATGCCACAGAATACGACTGTAGAAATCGTTGAAGAATTTAAACCTTTCCTTCTCCATCTACAAGCATCTGTCGGGGAATATCCCCAATATATCGCTGATGAGGATTTATTATGGTCCTATACGGGTTTAGCTCTTTATTATAATGGACAAGGATTGTATGCTATTGCTGAACCCTACTATCAAGATTGTTTAACCGCAACTCGAACCCACTTAGGAGACAATCATCCCGATGTGGCAACTTCCCTCAACAATTTAGCAGGATTGTACGAATCCCAAGGCAGGTACACAGAAGCGGAACCTCTCTATCTAGAAGCTTTAGATTT
Source organism: Microcystis aeruginosa Ma_QC_C_20070703_M131 (assembly GCA_007095475.1). Classification (GTDB taxonomy): domain Bacteria; phylum Cyanobacteriota; class Cyanobacteriia; order Cyanobacteriales; family Microcystaceae; genus Microcystis; species Microcystis aeruginosa_I. Next base: position 36,374 of record SFCA01000117.1, read on the forward strand.
GAGAAAACGACTCTTAGGAGACAATCATCCCCATGTGGCAGCTTCCCTCAACAATTTAGCATACTTGTACAAATCCCAAGGCAGGTACACAGAAGCGGAACCTCTCTATCTAGAAGCTTTAGATTTGAGAAAACGACTCTTAGGAGACAATCATCCCCATGTGGCAGCTTACCTCAACAATTTAGCAGCATTGTACGAATCCCAAGGCAGGTACACAGAAGCGGAACCTCTCTATCTAGAAGCGATTAATATTGCTACCCAAGGATTAGGGGAAAATCATCCCCTTACCCAAACCGTTTATCGGAATTATCTGAGGATGTTATCCCAATTACCCGAAGCAGAATTAAGACAACGGTTTCCCGATGAGGTGGTGGAGATGTTGAAACCAAAACCCCCTCATCCCTGAAAACAGTCTTAACTGTGATTGGAATGTTGAATGATGAACTATGACTAGGGAGCTAGTTAAGAGTGGATTAGAGATGAAGATTGATTGAATAAACCAATCATGGTTAAGACTGTTGGAAAAGAGGGTCTGTAGGCGCACGGATTTTCCATTATGAATATAGTATCCTGTCAAGTCGCCTTTGTCAAGAGAAAATTTGACAACATCCAGACAAACGTTATTGTAGGGGTAATTCATGAATTACCCCTACACCTATTACCTAGTCCAGTAACCCACCACCATCGACAGTGGTTGATGTAATCATCTGATGGACTGTGATTAGGAACCTAGTTAAGAGTGGATTAGAGATGAAGATTGATTGAATGAACCAATCATAGTTAAGACCGTTGGAAAAGAGGGTTCGTAGGCGCACGGATTTTCCATTATGAATATAGTATCCTGTCAAGTCGCCTTTGTCAAGAGAAAATTTAACAACATCCAGATTTAGTCGTAACGCATCACCTATCATTGACTATGATTGAATTAACCACTGCTCACTGATAACTGATAACTGATAAAGCTATGACACTCAAAGAACAACTTATTAAAGAAATTGAAACAACTCCCATTTCTCTGCTGCCAGAAATCCTGCATTTTGTCCAATCTATAAAAACAAAACATCCAGACGTTGACTTTATGGAATTTGCTGGTATGGCAGCAGATATAGAAAATACTATGCAAGAGATTGTCGAAGAAGCAGAAGCTAATCGTCAACTCGATTTAAAACGGATAAATGAATTATGAAACAAGCATTACTTGATACCAATATCCTCTCTTATTTTTTACGAGGCAATCCCGCAGTAATTGAACAATTCCGCATCTATCGACAACACTATACTTATATATCGTTTTCAATCTTTACCTATTACGAGATTAAAAGTGGTTTATTGTATAAAGATGCACGAAATCAACAACAACAATTTGAACGTCTTGCAGAAGTCAGTGAAGTAATTGGTTATGATCGTGAAATTAGTGATATAGCTACTCAAATATACGTTAATCTTAGAATAAAAGGACAACTCATTACCCCGATTGATTTGTTTATTGCTGCGACTGCTATTTATTGCGATTATACTCTGATTACAGCTAACATTAAGCATTTTCAAAATATTCCCAATCTTAGTTATGAAAATTGGTATCTCTCAATAATTTAGGACTATTGTACCATTCCCAAGACAGCTACACAGAAGCGGAACCTCTCCATCTAGAAGCGATTAATATTTTCAGAGAAGGATTAGGGGAAAATCATCCCCATACTCAAACTATTATGGAGAATATAAAACTATGTTGTCCCAACTCTGGCAAGTAGAATTAAGATAGAGTTTGAATGCTTTGGAAAACAGGGTCTGTAGGCGCACGGATTTCCCATTATGAATATAATATCATGTCAAGTCGCCTTTGTCAAGAGAAATTTTAACAACATCCAGAAAAACGTTATTGTAAGGGTAATTCATGAATTACCCCTACACCTATTACCTAGTCCAGTAACCCACCACCACCATTGACAGTGATTGAATTAATCACTGATGACTACAATGATGGATAATTATAGGAGGATGCTGTCTGGAGTGTGATTAGGAGAGATTGTTAAATCCCTACAATAATTTTTATTATTTCATCATCAAAAAAAGGATTAATTATGATCAAAAAAATTAAAATCGCCGATGCTCAAACCGATTTACCAAGTCTCGTTAAATCGGTTACAGAAGATAACAAAATTTATGCCATTGAGAATCAGGAGGATTCTGTAATTTTGATTTCTCAAAAAAACTATGAAAGTTTACAAGAAACTATCGAATTACTCTCTATTCCCGATTTAAGAGAAAGCTTACAACTATCTCTACAGCAAATTAATGAAAATGAAACCTATTCTTTCGAGGAAGTGTTGGGAGACATTGATTAATGGTTTATGAAGTCAGATTTACCAAAGAAGCTAAAAAAGATGTTGATAAGCTAACCCCTAAACTTAAGAAAAAACTGAAATCAATTATCCAAGACACCCTGAGTATTTCTCCCTATATTGACAAAAAATTAGTAGGAGATTTAACGGGTTTCTATTCAATTCGGTTAAGTTATCAAGATAGAATACTTTACACCATTAATGATGAACAGAAGTTAATCTATATTCATCGTGCTAAAACTCATTATGGCGAATAAACTAGACCTTGAAAATTCGTGAAAAGAGCGTCTGTAGGCGCACGGATTTTCCATTATGAATATACTATCATGTCAAGTCGCCTTTGTCAAGAGAAAATTTAACAACATTCAGATTTAGTCGTAACGCATCACCTATCATTGACTATAATTGAATTAATCACTGATAACTGATAACTGATTAGCAAGGAATAAAACCATGAATACTAAAGAGAGACTATTACAAGAGATTGAACAAGCGCCGGATTCTTTAATAGAAGAAACTTTAAACTTCCTCCTTTCAGCACAAGCTAGTTATGCTAAATCTGAAAGTAATGTAGGGGAGGCAATATTAAAGCTTCTGGAAGAGATACCATTAGACAATGACGACTTAGAAAAGTTGCCTATAGATCTTGCTAATCAACATGATCATTATCTTTATGGAGTTCCCAAATCTTAAGCAAAGCCGAAACTCAAGCTTATAGTATCATAGCAATGAAAACCATCTTTGCCGACACATTTTATTGGGTTGCTCTCATTAACAATCGTGATGATTGGCATGAGAAAGCTATAGAAATGACAAGGAAACTCCAGCAGGTAACAATAGTGACAACCGATGAAGTCTTTATTGAAGTTTTCAACAATCTATCTGCTTATGGAATGTCAGTTAGACGAAAAACTTTACAAGTTATTAGAGGCTTACAAAATAATCCCCAAATCTTAGTTATACCTCAAACTCATCAGACGTTCCAATCAGGATTAGATTTATATCAAAATCGTCCAGATAAGGATTACAGCTTAACAGATTGTATATCCATGCAAACAATGCGCCAAATGAATATAAATGAAATTCTTACCCACGATAAGCATTTTACACAAGAAGGATTTTTCATTTTATTTCAAAATATAGAGTTACATTAGATTTGAGAAAACGACTACTAGGAGACAATCATCCCGATGTGGCAACTTCCCTCAACAATTTAGTACACTTGCACTATTGTCAAGGCAGATACTCAGAAGCGGAACCTTTCTATCTAGAAGCGATTAATATTTTCAGAGAAGGATTAGGGGAAAATCACCCCCATACCTAAACCGTTTATCGGAATTATCTGAGGATGCTGTCTTAGCTATGATTGGAATGATTGAATGATGAACTATGACTAGGGAGCTAGTTAAGAGTGGATTAGAGATGAAGATTGATTGAATGAACCAATCATAGTCAATCAAATAATCACATCAATCATAGTTAAGACCGTTGGAAAATAGGGTCTGTAGGCGCACGGACTTTCCATTATGAATATAGTATCATGTCAAGTCGCCTTTGTCAAGAGAAAATTTAACAACATCCAGAAAAACGTAGTGGACTGTTTCAGCTAAAATAGGGCAATAGATTTCGGCTTAAAGTCTTAGATTATAGAATTTATAGCATTTTTCTAATACACCAAATTAGCTGAAACAATCCAGTAGGGTGCGTCTAACAATCCGTCCTAACGCACCACCTATCATCGACTATAATTGAATTAATCACTGCTCACTGATTACTGCTCACTGATAACTGATTACTGATAACCGATAAAGCTATGACACTCAAAGAACAACTTATTAAAGAAATCGAGCAGACACCCGACACCCTTTTGACTCAATTACTTGACTTTTTGCTCTTTATCAAAGAACGACATACTGAAATAGAAATTACAGAAGAAGAGCAAGCTAACATAATCGCTTCTGAATCAGCTTATCAAGCAGGAGACTATCTAACCCTCGAAGAATATGAGGCAACTCAAGCGTGAACTACAGAGTTATTATTCCGAAACCAGTTCAAAAACAACTAAACAACTTACCCAAACAACAATGCGAACGCTTAATTACTGCCATTCGACTGCTTACCGATACACCTCGTCCTAGCGGAGTCAAGAAACTCAAAGGATATGATGACACCTACCGAATTAGAATAGGGGATTATCGCATCATTTACAAAATTCAAGATAAAGAAATGCTTATTATCATATTGAGTAGTATTCATCGAAAAGATGCTTATTGAACCTCTAAGTAGGTGGGTGGAATTAAATATAAGATGAACGTAGGTTGGGTTGAAGCATGAAACCCGTAGTATTCATCGAAAAGATGCTTATTGAACCTCTAAGTAGGTGGGTGGAATTAAATATAAGATGAACGTAGGTTGGGTTGAAGCATGAAACCCAACGTCCTTATGGTACAATCATGGGATGGACTGTGATTGAATTAATCACTGATAACTGATAAAGCTATGACACTCAAAGAACAACTTATTAAAGAAATTGAAACAACTCCCATTTCTTTGCTGCCAGAAATCCTGCATTTTTTCCAATCTATAAAAACAAAACATCCAGACGTTGACTTTATGGAATTTGCTGGTATGGCAGCAGATATATAGCGGTTCTCGCATCTGTGCGGCACACTTAAACCTTTGCTGATTAAGCTGTTCAGGATCGGGAATGTACCTCTTGTGAATCAGAAACGCTATAGAAAATATTATGCAAGAGATTGTCGAAGAAGCAGAAGCTAATCGTCAACTCGATTTAAGACAGATAAATGACTTATGAAACAAGCATTACTTGATACCAATATCCTCTCTTATTTTTTACGAGGTAATCCCGCAGTAATTGAACAATTCCGCATCTATCGACAACACTATACTTAGGGTCTGCTGAAAAAGTTGGTAGTGATTTTATTGTAGTGGTGGTGGCTCAAACCTTTGCTAATTGGGCATTGTAGTCATGAATAAAGTACCAAATAGCCCCGATGTGATTCTCCACATTTTTAGAGAAAGAGAGGCT
>SFCA01000118.1:0-17869 GCA_007095475.1 Microcystis aeruginosa Ma_QC_C_20070703_M131
GTAATGTACCGCAAGTCCTTCGTCATCGCTGTGCCTATCTAAATGGTTGCCTTTTTTAACTTTTTTATTGAGTTCATTAAGCATTTCTACTTATTACAAAGGTGAGATGCTCCCAATAAAGGGCTTGCAAATTATCGGCATCTTCCGGATCGAGATTAACGGCGCGATGGAGATGAAATAAACCTTCTAGCTGTTGATTAATTAATTTGGCGATACCTAATTTACGATTGAGATGACAGGAATTGGGGTTAACATGATTAGCTAATTCCAAAAATCTTACCCCATTTTGATTATAAAAAGCTAGGGATGAGCGATATAATATGGGAGCATCTCACTTACGCGATAAGTAATTATACTTAGCCTAAAAGCCACTCTTAATCGTGTCTTGGAACGAAATAGAGGCTTTTAAAGACTGCGTACATGGAGAATTAAAACAAGAACTCCCTATAATATTTCTGTAGATAAAAACAAGGTCTGCTCGCTATAATTAGCCGTCTCCAATAAATCCCTTAATAATTCCTGTCGGTTATGGGCAGGAAAATAATAAATTAACCCCGGGGGATAATTAGCATTCACCGATGATAGCACTTGCACTAAAGCATTAAAAGCATTTTGTGCCGCTAAATCTCGATCGCCTACTAGATAATAAACTAGAGCTAAATGGGCAGTAGCAAGGGGATAAACCGCCATTTCTAGGACTCTTTGCAGGGATTGAAAAGCCATCTCCACATACATTGATCGCATTGGGGAATTTTCCGCTTCAATTAAAGCCATCACCGCACAGTTATGAAAATCTAAAGCCGTTTCTGGTTCATCCCAATTAGTAGATAGATTTTCGGCGATTAAAAACTCTCCATCCAGTGCCGGATTAATTGACTGGAGATACTGACGATAAAGCGCTAAATAATCACTCATAATCTAGTATGACCTGCACCCATTTGGGCGGACGAGAAATCGGATTACCGAGGCGATCAAGAACTAATAACGCCACTAAATGCACGGCAAATAAGTATAATAAACTATTGACAAATATGCCCACAACTGCTATCGATTGCACTTGCAGCAGCGTCGGTTTAGCGAGAATCCCTAACTGGGTGAAAATCCAATCAATAAAATTAGTCGCTTGGGTAATCACATATAACCAGAGATTTTCGCCTAAAAGAATTGAAAACAGCCAAAAACGAAAGAATAAACCAAAAGCCCCCAACAGTCCCCCAGTCAAGATAGAAAATTCCCAGCGCGCACCCCGGCGCCAGCATAGCCCCAATTGTAACCCCATCAGGCCGTGGGGAATCAAAAAGACGATACTGCGAGTCGGTCCCATTAACACCGACAAAAGTAAACTGGAAACTAATGCTGTCATCCAAGCACAACGAGCGCCCCAACGTAAATAGGCTAAAGCGATAGGAATCGGGAAGAAAACCCTTAATAACGGTCCGAGGGGAAAATAATAATCAATTAACCAGATTAAACTGGTAGCACTGGCCAAAAAAGCCGTCTCCACCGTGATCAGGGTAGCGATAGACTTGAGAGGAGATGCTTGGATAGGTTTGGTTGTGGGTAGATCTAGGGGTTTCTCCTCTTCCCCCAGATCTACCCAATTGGTTTCATCTATTGTCTCTTCTGAGGATTGAGCGGGAGCATTAGCGTTAGAATCGTTCATTCTATCAGTTATCCGGTGGTCGGGACGGGGTGGCCAGCTATTCTTAGCTTAGACTGGCGACTCCCAGTCAGGCAAGAGGCAAAAGGGGGAATAAATAATCAGTCTTTAATAACTGGATTTAGTATCAGGTGTTAGGGGTGGGGGAATTTACGGAAAATTTCCCTGTTTTCACTGAAAAAAAAACGGCTCTAAATACCTTCTAAATCGGCTCCTAACTCGCGTAAACGAGATTTTAACTGTTCTATTTGTTGTAAAGCTAAAACCTTCTCTTGACGTTCCTGTTTAGCCACTTCTGCGGGGGTAGGAATTAATTCCCCCTCCCTATTAAAATAGCGTAATTGTTGTTGATAAATACCCAGAAATAAGCCTAAGCGATCGCTCCATAACCAACCTCGGTCTGTCGGTTCAATTGCTTGATATTGCCCTTCCATTAGCCGAAATCCTTGGAATTCTAAGGTTTCAGGATCGAACCAAAAATAATCGGGAGTGCGAAAAATATCTTGATAAATTTGTTTTTTCTGGCCGCGATCTATTTTGGCGGTACTAGGAGAGAGAATTTCCACGATAACATCGGGATATTTGCCCCCTTCTCCCCAAACCACCCAACTTTTTCGATCCAAGCGTCTTTCTGTTCCCAAAACGACAAAAAAATCTGGGCCGCGAAAATCCTCAGATTTTTTCTGATTAGGACTATAATAAATGGTCAAATTAGCGGCGGCAAAATAATCATTACGCTCTTGCCATAACCATTCTAAACATTGAAGTAAAATCAGAATTTGTTGTAAATGAGCGTAGCTTTCCAAGGAGGGTTCCTCACTCCAGATATCCCTGGGGGGAAATTTTACCTCATCCGCACAAAACTCGTTATTGTCGATGATGGGAAAAGTGGTCATCTTTTTTGAGGTTGGGTGTCGTCCATCTCATTATATCAAAAAAGGTGGGCGATAAACCCACCAGAAAAATAACCCAAAAACCTTAACGATAATTAGGACTTTGGATATCTCTAAGACGCGCTTCGGGACGTTTAAATCTGTCCATTTGTGCCTCAAAGAATTGACGATTTTTAAGTAAATGTTTGGGATTAGGATCATCGAGGGGATAGAGTAAAGCAGTGCGTAGAGCTTGAATAACTGCCGAAGTCACATTATACATCGATCGCTGGAAACTAATGCCCAATTGAATCAAAATATCGTCTTCCCCCCGGCATTGTTGCTGATAGTAATCAATTAGATATTGGGGTAAAAAATGATACATATCATCCATTAACAAAGTGGGAGGAATTCCCGCAGTACCCACGGGGAAAACATCCGCATAAAGAATGCCATAGTGAAAGTCTTTTTGTTCGTCGGGAACCTGTTTTGCTTGGGCATTATAGGACTTTGTACCCCGGAAGGGAGCAGTACGATAAAAGACTGCTTCCACATAGGGTAAAGCCGCTTCATAAAGCCAAGTAAAAGCCTTTGATTTTGGGATAATTTCGTAGCATTGACCATCAATATAAACATGATGATAAATTGGCCGGCCGGCGATGGCAAAAATACCATTAACGAGGAAATTCATGGCATCGGGAACACCTTTAAACCCGCCTTCATCGTAGATATCGGACATCTCGAAAAACACCGGGGCCATCACTTCCCAGAATAGTCCTAAATTAGAGTAGTAGGACATCATCCGCACCTGTTCCAAAAACATATCGGGGAACAGGTCATAAAGTTTCATCATCACGGGATTTTTCTTGAAATAGGCCTTAATAGCGCGGTCGGCATTTTGGCGATATTCTTCTGAATCAAGATAGGCATCAAATAAACCCCAACCCATATCGCGGCCATGCCATAACATGGCTTGCATACAAGCTTCGGCAAATTCCATATTAACGCGATCATGCCAAAGATGATGGATTAATCTGGGCATTTTTCGGGTTTTACCTTTATCCATAAATTCTAACAATTCAGGATGAGCAGAACCCGTGCCGCGCCAGATGCGTAAATCGGCATTATCGCCAGCGTAATGATTTTGTAGGTCTAGGTATTCTTGGGGCAGAAAATATTTAAAAAAGGGCAAAGGATCGAGGAAAACTCGTTCGGCAATATAGAGCAGATCTCGCCAATAAAAATCCATCGGCACGGCATAAGCTTTATAAATGCCGATAATTTGCATCAGGTTTTCGGGAGTATCCGGCAACATGGAACCACCCGCTTCTAAACGGTGGATAATGTCGGCGAATTCGTGAGTAGAAGGGGGAATTTTGGCTTTGATTAATGTCCCAGTCATAGTTTTAGGTAAAGTAATTAGCAGCAGTTACAATAATTTGGAAACAGCGAGGGATAACTAACTATTACTCAAATATTTACCCCGATTAAACCAGTTGGTTTTTGAGGACTTTTGCGGAGATTTTTTGAGGACAAAACTAGGTTTTGCTTCTCCCGATAAGCTGGCAACCATCGAGTTAGTGGTGGGTTCAATCCAACGGACTAAATAATTGGGTTGAATGCCTAAAAAGACGATTAATACCATTAAGACAAAAGCGGGAATAGTTTCCGATTTCAGGACTTTGGGATAGTAGGCAAGTTTGTTATCCAATTTACCAAAACAGGTGCGATTAAGCAGGATAACAAAGTAAACCGCCGTTAAACCGGAAGCGATGATACAGAGAACCGTCTGCACGGGAAAACGGGAAAAACTACCCTGAAAAACGATAAATTCCGCCACAAATCCCACTAATCCGGGGATACCAGCACTGGCCATACCGGCGAGAATTAATAGAGCGCTAACCAGGGGTAAACCGCGAATTGGGTTCATTAAACCGTTTAAAACGTCTAAATCTCTAGTTCCGGCTTTGCGTTCGACGATGCCCACCAGATAGAATAAGAGGGCGAGAATAAGACCGTGGCTAATCATTTGCGCGACGGCACCAAGGACGCTTAAACCCGTGCCGGCGGCGGCTGCTACCAGTATATAGCCCATGTGACCGATCGAACTGTAGGCCACCATGCGTTTAATGTCTTTTTGGGCAATAGCGCTCAATGCCCCGTAAATAACGCTAATAACGCCGACAATTGCCAGTCCGGGGGCGATTAAAGACCAAGTTTCTGGGAATAATTGCAGACCAAAGCGAACTAAGCCATAAGTACCGAGTTTAGCGAGGATACCACCTAATAAAATTGCTGTAGCGGGGGAAGCTTCCGTATAGGCATCCGGTAGCCAAGTATGGAGAGGTACGAGGGGGATTTTGATGCCAAATCCCACTAACAGCAGAGTTAAGAGCAGTAATTGGGTTTTTTGGGAGAAATCGGCGGTGGAGAGGGAGGCATAATCAAAAGTGCCACCATTGAGGAAACCTATGCCTAAAAATGCCGCTAGGACTAATAACCCGGAGACAGCAGTGTAGAGAAGGAATTTAATCGAAGCATAGCCACGTTTTTCGCCTCCCCAGATAGCAATCATCAGATAAAAGGGGATTAATTCTAGTTCATAGAAAACGATGAACAGCAGCAGGTTTTTGGCCATTAATGCCCCAGAAACCCCGGCGTTAATCAGGAGGATTAGGATGTAATAAAGTCGGGGACGCTCTATTTTTTCTTCGCTACTATAGATAGCTATTCCTGTCAAGAAACAGTTTAAAATAATTAACAGTAAGGACAAACCATCGACTCCGAGGTTATAACTTAAACCGATTGGTTTTGCCCATTCGCGGTATTCAGAAAATTGAAAGCCACTGCTGGTTAAGTTATATTGGGTCAGCAGATATAAAGACCAAAAGAGGACGGCGGCAACAAAAAAGAGGGTAATTTGACGTAATTTTGCTGGGGCAAATTTATCGGGGAAAAGACCGACGATAATTGCTCCAATTATTGGCAACCAAAGCAGGGTACTGAGCATATTGGTATCGATCGAATTTATAATGACTGGGATGAGAAAAGGATTAGCCAACCGACACGATGACTAACCTGGAATTGACTAAATTAAACTCACTTTGCCGGTATCGAGATCGTAGTAGGCTCCAACAATTTTTAATTGTTTTTTATCTACTAAATCACCCATGACCGGGGATTTGCCCAATTTCTCTACTTGATAGATAACATTGGATTTAATTGCTCGCTCAAGTTTGTTGGAACCGGGTTGTTTTTCAGCCCGATCAACTCCCACCTGTAATCCATCGATTAAACGACCGATTTGTCCGGGGAAACGACCCCCTTCAATGGTGGCTTTTACCGCTCCACAACGAGAATGACCAAGGACAACAATTACCTTGGCTCCTAATACCAACGTACCGAATTCGAGGCTACCAATTTCTTCGGAAGTGGCTAAATTTCCCGCTACCCGACAAACAAATAGATCTCCTAATCCGCGATCAAAAACGATTTCTGCCGGTACGCGAGAATCGGCACAGCCCAAAATTGCCGCAAAAGGGGCTTGACTTTCGGCCACTTCTGTGAGTCGAGCTTGATCGCGGTTAGGACTTTTTTGTCTTCGTTCCCAGAAACGTTGATTGCCTTCCATGAGCATAGTTAAGGCCTGGTCTGGGTTCAATCCTTTATTTTGAGCCGTTAGCCATGGCTGGGAATTAACAGCGGTTTGGGCGTTAGTTTGGGACAACTGAGAACCCAAAATAGTAGCGGCTAGACCGGTTCCCAAAAAACCACCCCCATAACGGATTAATTGGCGACGAGAGGTATTGAACATAGGTAATTGTTTCCATATAATCAGGACAAATCCTATTGTCAGGGCCGGGGATGCTAAAGAAAAGCCTAAGTTATCAAATCTTTAACTGAAAACTAGAGAAATTTGTGCTAGTAGGGGCCAGCAGATGATAATACCAATCAAAGCCACCCCCAAAATAATCGACAGAAAGTAAAATTGGGTTTGGCCCGAGACGTTATATTTCAAACTCTGACCACCAAAAACCGTGGCTAATCCCACCAGATTAACGATGCCATCCACCAGAAAGGTATCGATCCAGTTAATAATTTGCGAGATTAATCCGACGACAAAAACGATCGTGACTTTATACAATTGGGCCGTATAAAGGTCGTTAGCAAAGAAATCTTGAAGGGCTTTCGGTTGAAAAACGATCGGTTTGGAGATATTTTCATTCAGATAAATATAGGCTGCCGGAATTACGCCCGCAGCAGTGGAAAGCACCAAGAGAAAAGCCACTCCCAGATTTAAGTTACTTGGTAATAAATGCCATTGCGCCAATAAAATCGGCAGATGAAGGGCGAAACCCATGGTCACAGTCATGGGGATAACTAGGGGCCAAAGAGCTTCCGGAGAGCGCAGGGTCATCGGTTTGATTTTACCGCCAAAGAAAACGCAAAATTCTCTAGTGACACTAAAGGCAGTTAAGGCATTGACCAACAATAGCACTAATAACAGTAAACCACTGATTTCTGCGAGGCGATCGCCCATGCGGGCTAAGGACCAAAAACCACCAAAGGGAGGCAGTGCGACTAAACTAGCGGCACCGACGAGATAACAAATACCAGAAACGGGACGACGGGACCATAAACCGCCGTATTGGCTTAAATCTTGGCTGATATTATTCCAAATGATGTTACCCACCACCATGACTAACAGGGACATAGCGATCGCGTAGGTAAAGAGTAACACTAAAGCGGTTTGCGTTTGTCCGGTGGCCACAGCGATAAAAATCAGCCCCATGTAGGCGCTGACGGAATAGGAGAGGGAGCGCTTGACATCGATCTGTGCGATCGCAATTAACCCCGCACCGATGGCAGTAACAGAGCCAACAATGATCATCACTTGCAAGGTTAGGGGCGATAATTGCAGCACCGGCTCTAATTTCACCAATAACCAAGCGCCGGTGGAAACAACGACGGTATTCCGCAGAATTGTCGCTGGCATCGGTCCTTCCATGGCCTCATCTAGCCATAAATGCAGGGGAAATTGAGCGCATTTGCCCATCGGACCGGCAATCAGGGCTAAACAGAGTAAATTAGCCACATTGGGGTTTAAATTGGCTGTAGCCGCCCATTGTGCTAATTGGTCAAAGTTCCAGGTTCCCGCCAGGGGTAAAAGGGCCACCACTCCCATCAAGAGGATTAAATCGCCAATCCGTTTAGTCAGAAAAGCATCCCGCGCCCCCGTTACCACCAGAGATTGATTGAACCAGAAACCAATTAGCAGATAAGTGCCGAGGGTGAGAACTTCTAGCACACAATAGCTGAAAAATAGCGAATTACAGATAACTAGGGCGCACATACCCCCTTCAAAGAGGGCGACGAGAGAATAAAACCTTGCCCAACCCCAATCCATTTCTAGATAGGCGATCGCATATACCTGAGCGGCGAGGTTTAAGCCGGTAATTAGCAGTAACGCCCCGATATTAACAGCCGAAATCTGCACATCTAAAGATATGCTTAAATCTGCGGCATTTAGCCAATTAAATGCTATAGATTGGGGCGGACGACCCCAAACGGCGAGCAAAGCGAAAAGGCTATGGAAAAAAGCCAAGAAAGTCATGATCAAATTCAGATAACCAGCCGGTCGCGGGCCGGTTTGCCGGATAATACCGGGAGACCAGGGTAGAGCCAGAAGTGCGCCCGCAAAGGCATAAAGAGGTACCAACCAGATAGTCTGGCTGAAGGACTCGAACATATAACCACCTCAAGAAGAAAAATGATCCTGAATTAAAGTTTAAGGTTTAATGGGTCACTAATAAGCTGTGATCATTTTTTAACGGGGCATGAATGGGGATGGTTTGACTAGCTTCCAGCAGGTATTTTAAAAAGGCATCGGCAATCACGGAAAGTTGTTTTCCGGCCAGGTAACAAACGTACCAATTGCGCTGAATTGGAAACTGTTCCAGGTCGAGGATGGCTAATTCTCCGTTTTCCCCTTCCGAGATGAGAGTATGCTTAGATAGTACCGATATTCCCAAACCGCCAGAAATAGCCTGTTTAATCGCCTCGTTACTGCCTAATTCCAAGCGCACCCTAACTTTAATATCGTGGAGATTAAATAATTTTTGTACCGCTTGGCGGGTTCCAGATCCCGATTCGCGCATAATAAAAGGTTGATGGTTGAGGCACTCAAGGGGGAGATTTTTCTGGCCCACCAATGGATGATCCCGTCGCGCCACCACCACTAGAGGATTTTCCAGAAAAGACTGAGAACAAAGTTCCACTTCTTCCGGCGGTTGACTGAGAATATAGAGGTCATCCTCGTTGTTTGACATTCGCTCTTGCAGTTTCTGGTGATTAGTCACCTGTAGAGCGATGTCGATACCGGGATACTGTTGACAGAATGCCCCCAGTAATCGCGGCACAAAGTATTTAGCGGTGGTAATTACGGCTAAAGTCAGTTTTCCCTGTCTAGTTCCCTTAATATCGGCCACTTTCATCTGAAAGTTGTCCAATTTATCAAAAATCTCTTGACAGGTGAACAGTAATTCCTGACCCGCTTCGGTTAAAAATAAACGTTTGCCGATTTGCTCGAATAGCGGTAAACCCACGGCTTTTGTGAGTTGTTTGACTTGGGTTGAGACGGTGGGTTGAGTGATAAATAACTCCTCGGCCGCCTTGGTAAAGCTACTGTGTCGAGCGGTAGCCTCAAAAACCCTTAACTGGTGCAGGGTTGCCTGTATCAAGTTCCTATGCCCTCCTCAATAACAACTATTTGTCACCATCAATCCTAACGTTTTTATAGATTGTAGTCAATTAACTTTTTGATAAATATAGATTTTACTAGATATAACCGCCGCTTAAGACCTTTAGTCAGCTTTTTTCTCCCCTGCTCCCTGCTCCCTGCTCCCTGCTCCCTGCTCCCTGCTCCCTGCTCTCCTCTCCCCTACTCCCCCATCTCCCCAATTCATAATTCATAATTCATAATTCATCATTCATCATTCATAATTATCTTGCTACAATCAGAAAACAACCATCTATTAAAATTCAAAGACAATGGTTAGTTATCTTGATATTGACGACGATCTTCTTTTCCCAGATAGCGATGGTCAACCGATGGCAGATAATACCGAACAATATGAGTGGATTGTCAAAATTAAGGAGAATTTAGAGATTATCTTTGCCGATGACCCTAAGGTGTTTATTGCCGGAGATTTACTCTGGTATCCTCTGCGTTCTACTTTGGTTTCACCAGTTGCTCCTGATGTGATGGTAGCTTTTGGCCGTCCCAAAGGACGAAGGGGTTCCTATCGTCAATGGCAGGAAGAAAATATCGCTCCTCAAGTGGTTTTTGAAATTCTATCACCGAAGAATACAAAAGCCGAAATGAGTCGAAAATTAGAGTTTTATGACACCTATAATGTAGAAGAATACTATTTATATAACCCGATGCGCTGCCGTTTACAAGGTTGGCAAAGACAGGGAGAAAATTTAAGAGAAATTATTCCCATAAATGACTGGATAAGTCCCCGTTTAGGTGTGCGTTTTATCTGGGATAAATCTAGTTTAGAATTGTATCGTCCTGATGGAGAGAAATTTTTAACAACTGTTGAGTTAGAGTCTCAAATGCGTCAAGAAAAGAAACGTGCCGATAAAGAAAAGAAACGTGCCGATAAAGAAAAGAAACGTGCCGATAAAGAAAAGAAACGCGCGGATCGACTAGCGGAACGCTTACAGGCGTTAGGATTAAGTTTAGAAGAAGAATGAGCTTTTTCATACTTTATATGAAGGAAGAATGACCCTTTCAGAGAAAGATAGCTCAGCTGCTAAAATTTTTTTAGAAGAAGAAGTTTTAAACGCCATCTAAGAGGTCAAAAGGAATAACTAAAAAATTTACCCTGATAGTAAATCTGTGATCAACGGGGAACTTTAAGAAAATCATCCCCTAACACTTCCGGTGGTGATCCAGTAGTGGTGATATTCCTGACACACCCCGGCAAAGATCTAGAGTGGACCTCCCAGTCTAATTCCCGTCGGTAAACCATCTTTACATTTAGCTAACCAGTCCAATAAACTATCTAACTGCTGTGGTGGTTTTACCAATCCTAAACCCCTAACTGTCACCTGTTTGGGACTATAAACAAAGCGTGATTGTATATGTTGGGGTAGGTGTTCTTGTAATAATTTCCACGCTGGCTCTTCCATGGGAGTTTCGAGGATAATATGCTGTTTTCCATCGGGTTTAATGCGGGAAAAACCGAGGGATTTAGCCAGATGTTTTAACTCGATTACCTTAAATAATTGTGCCACCGGTGAAGGAATTGCCCCGTATCTATCGACTAAATCGGCGGCAATTTGTCCTAAATTTTTCTGAGAATTGGCAGTAGCGATCGCCCGATAGACATCCATTTTCTGCTCTGGATCGGATATATAATCATTAGGAATAAATGCCGTCAATTTCAGATCGATTTGGGTATCCTCCACTTGAGGGATTTCTTGACCTTGAATTTCCCGCAAAGCTTCCTGTAACATTTCCATATATAGATCAAAACCGATCGCTTCCATTTGTCCCGATTGTTCCGCACCCAATAAGTTACCTGCACCGCGAATTTCCAGATCCCTAGTTGCTAATTGATACCCCGATCCTAACTGGGTAAATTCTTGAATTGCCTTTAATCTTTCCCGAGCGGTTTCTGTTAGTTCTCCCTTAGCTGGATAAAGTAACCAAGCGTGCGCTTGTACTCCCGATCGCCCCACCCGTCCTCGTAGTTGATAGAGTTGTGCTAAACCGAATTTTTGGGCATCTTCAATGATAATTGTGTTAACTCTGGGAATATCTAACCCCGACTCCACAATAGTCGTACAAACTAAGATATCCGCTTCCCCATTATTAAAAGCTAACATGGTGGTCTCTAATTCAGCCTCATCCATACGACCGTGACCGATGGCAATTCTAGCACCAGGAATCATCCCTTGAATTGCTGCCGCTTTTTCTTCAATTCCCTCGATTCTGGGTACTACATAAAAAATCTGTCCTCCCCGATCTAATTCATTGCGAATTGCCGTTCTAATCACATCAGAATTATAACTAGAAAGGTGGGTTTGGATGGGACGACGAGAGGGAGGAGGTGTGGTAATTAAACTCATTTCTCGCACCCCAGAAAGGGACATATAAAGAGTCCGGGGAATCGGTGTCGCACTCAAAGTTAACACATCAATATTACTCTTAAAAGCCTTAATTTTTTCCTTTTGATTGACCCCAAAACGCTGTTCTTCATCAATTACCAATAACCCTAAATCTTTAAACTCCACCGCTTTACTCAATAACAACTGCGTCCCCACTACTATATCCAATTCCCCCGTTTTCAAGCGCTGGACGATATCTTTTTTCTCGGAATTGGTGCGAAAACGATTTAATAAACCCACATTAATGGGATAGGGAGCAAAACGTTCCTTCAGGGTGTGATAATGTTGTTGGGTTAAAATCGTTGTTGGTGCTAATAAAGCCACCTGTTTATGACCCGTGGTGACAGCTTTAAAAATAGCACGAATGGCCACTTCTGTCTTACCAAAACCCACATCCCCACAGACTAAACGATCCATCGGGCGATCGCTTTCTAAATCCCGTTTCACATCCTGTATCGCTTTCAGTTGATCAGCAGTGGGTTGGTAGGGAAAAGAATCCTCTAACTCCCGCTGCCAGGGATTATCCATCGGATAGGCAAAACCCGATTTTTGGGCGCGTTGGGCGTAAATATTGATTAAATCAACCGCTAACTTCTTAACCGACTTCCTAACGCGGGCTTTCGTCGCTTCCCACGCTTTGCCAGAGATTTTATGTAATTCAGGCTCTTGACTACCTGTATGACGATAACGGGAGAGATTATCAACAGAATCGGCAGGAACCCGCAATAATCCATCAGCATACTTGATAACTAGATAATCTCGACCTTGCACTACTCCGCCAATTGTGCTTTCCTGCTTTTCTAGTTTGATAAACTGTCCGATGCCATGGTGTTTATGTACTACAAAATCGAGGGGACGGAGTTTATTCACATCCACCTGTACCGAGGCTGCTTGCCGACGTTTGCGGACGTAACCGGCAGTATTTAAAAGATGTTGTCCGAAGAACTCTCGATCGCTAACGACGACTATGCGATAGGTGGGGAGGATAAAACCTTCTAATTCAGCTAATCCTGAGTATTTTAGGGCTGTAGCGGTGTTTTGAATTATTAAGCGCTCGATCGCCCCAAAATCGAGGGGATTGGGGATAAATTGGGCCGGGCAGTCGTGTTCCTGTAATAACGAGACTGTACGGGAGGGTTGGGCAGATATTAACCATGTAGCGTACTTATTTACTTTAATACCGCTATAAATCTCTCTTTTTCCCCGTAAAATTTCCGCTAGTTTGGCGAATTGCCCCGGATTGGTGGGAATCGGACGACTGGAGAGATTAAGACTATTTTCGGAGAGGTGATCGTCTATTTCTGAGAGGTAGAGATGGGGAAATTTAACCGATATTTGCAGAGATTCGCCAAAAGAACGGTGAATTTTCGGTAAAGCTGGTTCTATCTCTTGCCAGCGTTCCCTAATATATTCTATCCAGCGATCGCTTCTAGCTTGACAGCTTTCCAGTTCATCAAAGGCAATAAGGGTATTTTCAGGGAGATAATCCAATAAAGAGGCAGGTTGAGGAAATGCCAAGCCTAAAAATCGCTCAATTCCCTCTGGATAAATACCATTAGCCAATTTTTCTCGATCTTCAGCCCCCAGATAATCGGCCACTGTGGGGGGAAGAGAAGGGGCAATCATCGCCGCGAAGCTAGTGGGAGTAAGAAGCAGATTGGGGATAGAATCCAGCGATCTTTGGGTGGCAGGGTCAAATTCTCGCAATTTTTCCAATTCATCGCCGAAAAATTCTAACCTGACTGGTAATTCGGCCGAAACTGGGAAAATATCAACGATATCGCCGCGACGACTCCATTGTCCTTCGGTTTCTACCAGTGAAACCCGTTCATATCCTAATCTAGCTAGGGTTAGATCGAGGTTTTTGGCTTCTATAACCCTTCCTACCGCAAAATTATCGCTATATTGCTCGAAAACCTCTCTAGGGGGTAAATGGGGCTGCAGGGCTTTTTCGGTGGTAACGATCGCAATTCCGGCATCTTGATGACTGATTGTCGATAATACCTGCATCTGTCCCCAAATCATCTCGGATTCCCGATTAAATGTCTCGTAGGGGCAAGCTTCCGAGGTGGGATAAAAGAAAATACCTTTCCACGTCATCGCTTCTAATTGTGCCGCCCAACGTGCCGCTTCTTCTAGATTGGCACAGATAATTAAAAGATTTTTTCCTTGACAACGGGCGAAAGCTGTGCTTATTAATCCTTTCGGTAAGCGGGCAAGGCCAGTTAGGGTTAAATTGCCGTTTTTCTCCAGTTTTTGGATAAGTTCGGCAGTTAAGGGCGATTTTTCAATGTTGCGAATAACGGAGGCAAAAGTCATTTTTTAGTGATCGGCGCTCGGTTTTTAGTTAAGCTCTCCTGAATTTAAACTGCCTCTTGGGAGTTTTAGTACAAATGCTCAGGCTTCCTCTCCCTGCTCCCAACTCCGGTGCAGTCTTAACGAGTATCAGTTATCAGCTGTGAGTTTTCAGTTCAGCGACTACTTTTTAAGGCTATTTTTTTTGGGCTTTATTTGACTTGACCAGAGGGGAGTCGCAGGCGCACGGATTTTCCATTATTTATATAATATCATGTCAAGCGTTGGTTGGCAAGAGAAAATTTTTTAATTGCCAGCAAAATCAGTTCATCTATACGGAGATATTTTCAGAATGATAACGATTCTCAGCGACTGTGATAAGATGAGAATCATAATCAGACTCAGTTAATCCGATGGGTAAAAAATTCCAGTTAACAGCGATCGCTTTAACAATGACTATAGCCAGCTTAACAGCTTGTAGTGGTCCCTCGGTCAAGGAAGAGGAAGCAAAGACACCCTTACAGGTGACAGTGAGTATCGTACCGCAGGAATATTTCGTCAAAAGCATCGGCGGTGATAGAGTCAGTGTTAATGCCATGATTCAACCCGGGACAGATCCCCACACCTATGAACCAAAACCCGAACAATTAAAAACCACAGCCCGATCGCAAGCCTACTTTAAAATCGGTGTATCCTTAGAAGATGCCTGGAAAGATCGCTTAAACAGTGTTAACCAACAGATGTTAATCGTCGATACCAGTCAAGGAGTAGATAAAATCCCTTTGACAGCAGAAGATAATCACGATCATGATCACAGCAAGGAAGAAAAACATCAAGCTGGAAAAAACACCTTAGATCCGCATATTTGGTTATCACCAAAACGAGTCAAAGCACAAGCAGAGACTATTTATCAAACCCTAGCACAACTCGATCCTAGTCAGGAAGCTATCTATCGGGCTAACTTGGAAAAATTCAGTCAGGAGTTAGACGCATTAGATCAAGAAATTCGGCAAAACTTGGCAGGGATTAAAAACAAAAAATTTCTGGTATTTCATCCCGAATGGGGCTATTTTGCCCAAGATTACGGTTTAGAGATGGTCGCGATCCAAATTGACGGCAATGAACCCAGTGCTGCCCAGTTAAGTCAACTAATCAAACAGGCAAAAAAAGAGAATATTAAAGTTATTTTTACTCAACCAGAATTTAGCCAGAAAATTGCCGAAACTATTGCGAGGGAAATTGGGGGACAGGTAATCCCTATCAGTGCCTTTGCTGAAAATTGGAGTGAAAACCTGCGACAAGTTTCCCAAAAAATGGCCACAGTTTTAAATCAGTAATTGTTTGTATATGTAGCTAGACACAATTAATTGCACATATCTAACTACCTCTTGCCTATTGCCTATTGCCTTTTGCCTATCCCAACCAAGAAGTTAATTTTGCCCTATTGTATATGTCAACGATCATTACCATTAGTAATCTCTGGGCCGGCTACGAACAGGAACCCATCCTCGAAGATATTAATTTAACCATTGAAGAATTGGATTTTCTGGGAATTATCGGCCCGAATGGAGGGGGAAAAACTACCCTCCTTAAGGTTTTACTGGGATTAATTAAACCTTGGCGAGGAGAAGTCAGTATTTTGGGGCAAAGTGTCGAAAAAGGTCGGGAATTAGTCGGTTATGTGCCGCAGTTTGTCGAATGCGATCGCTCATTTCCCATTACTGTGGGGGAGGTGGTAAAAATGGGGAGATTGAGCAGCAAAAAACTCTGGCAAGGCTATAGTAAAAAAGATGAGGTAAGGGTAGATAAAGCTTTAGATAGTGTGGGAATGTTAGCGTTGAAAAAAAGATCGATTGCTGAACTTTCGGGAGGACAGCGCCAACGGGTTTATATCGCTCGCGCTTTAGCGGTAGAACCCCGTCTCTTGATTTTAGATGAACCTACCGCCAGTGTCGATCCCCAAATGCGTGCTAGTATTTTTTCCCTGTTGCAAGAATTGAATGAGTGGATGACTATTTTAATTATTTCCCATGATCTGGGAACCCTATCTACCTATGTTAAATCGATCGGTTGTCTCAATCGTCGTCTCTATTATCACGGCCAAAAATCTCTCACTGCCGCTATGTTAGAACGTGTGTATTGTTAAAAGTTTTCTCCCTCTCTACTGTCAAAACCCTTGACAAATCCCCGCCCTTGACATACACTTATATATAGAATGGGAATCCGTGCCTGCCTGCAAACCCTCTTTTTTTAGGTTAGATAAGCGTCAAGAAAATAAAAACCTAATACCTGACCAGCGCTAAAGACTTATACGAACAAGACTATCTTGCTTGGTTAGAAGAAACGGCCAAACAACTGCGACAAAGACAGACAGAT
The DNA here is from genome assembly GCA_007095475.1 of Microcystis aeruginosa Ma_QC_C_20070703_M131. GTDB lineage: Bacteria > Cyanobacteriota > Cyanobacteriia > Cyanobacteriales > Microcystaceae > Microcystis > Microcystis aeruginosa_I. The sequence continues at coordinate 16,384 of SFCA01000118.1, forward strand.
GTATTGGATTGGGGAACCAACAGAGACAAAAATTATTATTATTAGTTGTAAATTTCACTATGACTAGGCTCAATGTAATCGCTGTTATCTTGTTGATTAAACTTTAAGATTGTCATTGCTTGGGATAGGAACGCCAAGGGCGATCGCTTTTTGGGGATGAGGAGGGGAAAATAGCGATCATCTTGGGTTAAAATGGATTTTTACTCAAGCTCATTGTTGAATGCCATTCACTCGTGTCCAAAAGGGATAAACTACTAGAACTACTAAAGAATAGTCCTAATAACGCAAGATTCAACGATATTTGTAAACTGCTAGAATTAAGTAGGGAGGCACAATTATTTGTAGGATGGGTTAGCGGTAGCGTAACCCATGCGGGAGTTGGGTTTCATGGTTCAACCCAACCTACGTTCATCTTATATTTAATTCCACCCACCTACTTAGAAGGGTTTTCCCTTGATCGAATTACAGGTAGCCATCACATTTTTAAAAGAAATGATATTATTTTGGTCATACCTGTTCATAATAAAAAAGTAAAATCTGTTTATATTCGTCGAGTCCTTGAAATTATCGGAGACAACTAAAGATGAATTATCCAATTATTATTTATCCCTGTGAAGAAGGCGGTTTTGTCGCTGAAATTCCAGCACTATCTGGCTGTTTGGCTCAGGGTGAAACCTTGGAAGAAACCCTACAAGAATTACTGATGGTAAAAGATTTATGGTTAGAAACAGCCCAAAAATATAATCAAAAACTTCCCAACTTAGAAACAGAGATAGCGAAAATCAAAGCATTAAGCACTGTATAGAGCATTTTTGGGGGAATTGCGATCGCTAATTGCCGTCTTGACTTAAAAAATAGCCAACTGCACGCTGAAGCTGTTCCATCCCTTTTTGCAGTTGGTCAATACGGGCCTTAGAGTCTTCCATTTGTTGAGCAGTAGCCTCCACAAACCGATCAATACGCCGATTCGTTGCTTCACTGATTTCCGCCAGACGTTCTATTCTTGCATCAATACGCTCCATATTGGCTTCAATACGGTCTAATCGAGAACTTTGCCACCACATTTACTTACCACCTTTAAAATAAGCCGTTATTGCCACCAGTCTAGCAAATTTTTAGACAAATTAATCTCTTTTCATCGTGTGATCGCTTTTTGGGGATGAGAAGAGGCGATCGTTTTTTGAGAAGGAGGGGCGATCGCTTACAATAGGGGGCAAACTTTTAGAAAGCAACCTTTATTACTATTCTTACTCATGCCCACTCTATCAAGCTTCTATGGAATAAAAATCACCATGAACTATAACGATCACAATCCGCCTCATATCCATGCCGAGTATCAAGATTATGAAGCGGTTATAATGATTCACACAGGTGAAGTTTGTGGTCAAATGCCCAAAAGAGGACTAAATTTAATATGGGAGTGGCTTGATCTACACCAATCTGAACTATTGGAGAACTGGGAAAATGCGCGTCAAAGAAAACCTCT
>SFCA01000119.1:0-9173 GCA_007095475.1 Microcystis aeruginosa Ma_QC_C_20070703_M131
GTGGGGTAAAATCGAAACGAATAGGCTTTTTCCATGTCTCACATTCTAGCATATATCGTGTAAATGCGCTAAGATTTAACAGCAAAGCCGCCGTAAAACGGCGGGGTTTCAGACCCAAATTTTCGATGATGACATTGGGTAAGGAAATATGAGGAATGAGCAGAGATGAAAGCGTATATTGGAAATAGAGCCATCCCTAGAAAGTGAGCTATTGTTATGAATTCTTTTGCGCTTCCCGTCTTTCTGCAATCAGGTTTAACCCTGCTGGCATTTTTAGTGCTGGTTATCCTGATGGCTTAAATCTTAATCCGTCTGTGACTTCGATCGAGCAGGGGACGATCGATAGCGCAGACTAAATCTTGATAGACAGTTAACAGCTGTTCAGCGATCGCTGACCAACTATATTGATTTAAGACTAAATCCCTGGCATTTTTTCCCCTTTGTTGGCGAATTTCAGGATTAGTGATAGCCGTTGCCAAAGTATTAGTTAAATCCTCAAGCTGACAAGCTGTCACCCATCCCGCAGCCGCTGCCGTCACCGCAGGATGCAGATCCACCCGGTCCGAGATCACCACGGGAATTCCGGCAGCCATAGCTTCGGCAACCGCGATGCCAAAATTTTCATAGTAGGAAGGTAAAACAAATAAATCGGCCCTAGCGAGGAGGCTATTTTTTACTTCTCCAGTGACAAATCCGGTAATTGTCGTATTTTTGCCCAATATTGACCGCTCGATCTGATTTTTAATGCGATTTTCGTAGTCTCGATCCTGGGGATTACCTCCTGCTAAGACAAAATGAAAATCTAGGCCTTTTTCTAACAACCTTTCCAAACTGGGCAGCAATAAATCTAGACCTTTTTTCGGATCAAGACGGGACATATAGAGAATGATCGGTTTATTTTCGGGAAGAGCAAAACCCTTTACCGGTAAAGCTTGTGGGTTAAAAAAATCTACTCCTAGGGGGATGACAATATCCTTAGTTTTTATATTAAATCTTTCGGCAGTTTGACACTCCTGCTGACTGGTAAAATGAACTGCCGCCGCCGCCGCTAAATTGGGTTTTTCCAGAAAATTGGCATATATTTGTTTAAGTTGCCGTTTTTTTTGCAAATCTGCCGGATCGAGGGTGCCTAGGGGACGGAGAATATAGGGCAGTTGACGGTAACGAGCGATCGAAGCCGATATACTGCTCACTGGGGAGAATAAAGCATGAATATGAGCGATATCGTAATCTTTTGCCCTATTAGCCAACCAAGTAAACAGATCAAGGGAAAATTTATAGCGCCGAAAGGGAGAACAGGGAAAATAATAGATTTGATAGCCATTTTGACTAACAGAGACCCCTAAAGGCACATCTAGGGGTGCTTGGCCCGTGTCACCATTGGAATCGGTGGTAATAATAGTCACCTCTTGGCCCAGTTGGGCCAAGGCCGCTGACAAACCGAGTACCATTTGACTGGGGCCACCGTAAACAAGGGAAATCGAAGGAACAATCTGAAGAATTTTCATCTCTTTGGTGCAAGGGTCAAGACTTGTTAAGATCGATCAAGCCGTTCGCTCAAATTTACCACTTCTGGCTCTCATTTATGGTAATCGACTTTCTGCCCTTCACTATCAATATTTCCCCGGCCTTTATTGCCGGTAGCTGTCTCTGGTCTTTAGCATTATATTTGGGGTTAGCTGGGGTACGAAATTGGTTTATAGAAATGTTCTATCGCTGGTTTAATTTTGCCGAGCGTTTCCTCTATACTTCCCTAGAGGAGTTTGAAAAAACTCGCGTCGCCAGAGAATCCCAAAATGCTTTTTATGCCTCTATCTTTAGTATTATTCCCTTTCTCATTCTCGGCGGTTTCTCCGATTGGTTAATTGAGATTAGTTTAGGAAAAAGTTGGCCGATTAGTGTCGGTATTCTCGCTTGTGTTGCCTCTGGTGTCTATGAATTAGGAAGACAGGATGGCAGCGGCAATCGGTAAATTAAGCTGTTAAATATCCCAATTACTTCTTAGGACAGCACTGGAGTGGCAAGTGAGTCGATTTTAACCCTTGATTATAGCTCAATCTTTTGCTTCTAGACGATTTTTATGTTTATTAAGAGTCTTTTGTAGTAAATTCAAAACCTCATTAGCAATCTCAATAACTTGATGGGTTCCAAAACCGGCCTGAGTTAATTCTTTAAAAAAAGCCTTAGCGACAATTTTGGCTAATTTCGGGGGATAAGGATGAACAGCGATTGAATGTTCGGACTGAATTTCTGCTATTTCTCTAGTCACTGCCATAGTCACAAAACGAGATTTTAATATCCCTTGCAAATGAAAAATTTGCAGAGATTGGGCCGCCTGTTGAGTAAATAACTGTAAGATTTCTAAATCTAATGGTTCAAAATGTTTTTTGTCTAGGGGAAAACTGAGATTAATTACTCCAATTATCTGCTGATTGAGGATAATCGGTGCGGCTATAAAACTATTATTATTTGATCTTTTGGGATAACGATCTGCACTGGCAAATGATGATCGAGTTATATCCTTAATTAGTAAAGGTTTCCCTGTAGCCACTACAGTGCCAGCAATACCTTGATCGAGTTTAATTATTTCTTGATCAGCCAAAGGTGATAGAGCATCATAATGGGCAAAAACTTCTAGATAATCGGTAATTTCCCCTTTTAATTCCTGTGGAGAGCTTAACAGGATTGAACAGTGCCGCGCTCGCAATTGATGAGCGCTCATACTAGCTATTTTCTGAAAAATATCTTCGAGATTTTCCTCAACATTCAAGACAAGAGCCAGAGTAGTCAATTTGGGGTTAAAATTATTCATGTATTCAATCACTTATTCAGTCCGAGTTTAGGCTTTAAGGGTTAGGGTGACATTCCTCATCTCTGTGTTTGTCTGAGTCTATAGCTTGCCATAGCATCTCATGGAAGGGGTTTTTTGCTCGCTAACTGATCTATTGTAGATGTAGCCAAAACTTCTGTGTCTCTCTTGTTTTTTGTCTTCCCTCTAGCTACTCTGATCTAGTAGGTCAGACGAGTTCAACCTGACTTGAGTAAAAGATGGTGCGTTTTCTCTGGGCAATTTTGGCCGGTGTGGGGATGGGGTTAACAGTAGCGCCGGTTTCTTGGTGGTTACTCGCTTGGATTTCTCTCGTCCCCCTGTGGATTATTGTGAGATTAGGGGAAAAATCCCTAAAAAAACAGCTTTTATACGGTTTTGGTTGGGGTTTTGCCTACCATGGCCTCGCTTTATTCTGGATCACGGGAATTCACCCGATGACGTGGATGGGTGTCCCCTGGTTAGCTAGTTTGTTAATTGCCCTGTTTTGTTGGTTGTTTATCACTTTTTGGGGAACGGCGATCGTGCTAACTTGGACGTTAGTTATGTTTTATGTCAACAAAAGTGTTAATCAGTCATCTTTTAGCGATGCTCTCCTACGGGTTTTCATCGGCACTGCTCTCTGGTGTGGGTTAGAATCTCTCTGGAGTCAATCCCCTCTCTGGTGGACTACCCTTGCTTATAGTCAAAGTCCCCATAATTTATTGATTCTGCAATTGGGCAAATTATCGGGTTTTACGACGGTAACGGCGGCAATTGTGGCAGTTAATGGTTTAATCGCTGAAAGCTTGCTCCTAATCCGTCAATCGCGGCAAAATCTCGCTTTTCTCTCTTTACCCCTGCTTATTTGTTTTAGCCTGCATCTCTGGGGATGGAATACATACCACAAACCGATCGAAAAGTCAAGGGATTTAGGGATAAAAATTGGCGTAATTCAGGGCAATATTCCCAACACGATTAAACTTTCGCCCCTAGGATTTCAAAAGGCGCTCGAAGGTTACACCACTGGTTATCAAATTCTCGCCGATCAAGGAGTAGATGCCGTCTTAACTCCTGAAACCGCCTTACCCTACTATTGGGAGAACTTAGTCAACAATAGCTCGATTTATTCGGCAATTTTAGCCAAAAAAACGCCGATCTGGTTGGGTGCATTCGGCAAGGTGGACAAGGGTTATAACAATAGTCTCTTGACCATTGATGGCGAGGGACAGGTGATTAGTCGGTATGATAAAGTAATTCTCGTGCCTTTAGGCGAATACGTTCCTTTTCAGGAAATTTTGGGCGGAATTGTTGATCGCCTTTCTCCCTTGCAAGCGCATTTAATCCCGGGAGATCCCGCTCAAATTATTGACAGTCCTTTCGGTAAAATCATTGTGGGCATTTGTTACGAGTCGGCTTTTTCCGAACATTTTCGCCGTCAAACTGCTAGGGGAGGCGAATTTATTATTACTGCTTCTAATAACGCCCATTATAACCACGCCATGCCCGCTCAACACCATGCTCAGGATACCATGCGAGCGATCGAAACCGATCGATGGATGGCCCGGGCCACCAATACAGGTTATTCTGCTTTTGTCGATCCCCACGGTAATCACCTTTGGCTATCGGATCTGGATAAATATCAAATCCATAGCGAAACAATTTATCGACGGGATACGAGAACTTTATATGTGCGCTGGGGAGATTGGTTAACTAAAGTTTTAATCATGACTGCCGGACTAGCTTGGCTCTGGAGAGCTTGGGATTAAGGTGACAATGCTATACTTTTTCGTGAATAAACTGTATAAATAACCTAAGTTTTTAATGCAATGAAAGAGCAATTTGTCAAGTGGTTGAATAGAATCTTAATATTTGATGTGTTTTTAGTGATAGCGGGTTTTCTCTGGTTTGCCGTGGCTGTTATCGGTGAATCCACGGGAATTCCCCTAGGATTTAAACTTTTTCAGCGTCTTTGGCTGCCCTTATTCAATCCTGCTATTAGTATTTTAATTGCGGGGGCGATTTTAAGCTGGGCAATTAATAAAATACAAGAACGCTTGTCCCCTAAATAGGGTCTGCTTAATTCAGTGATCAGTTATCAGTTATCAGTTATCAGTTCACTGTTTACTGATCACTGTTCACCGAAAAAACTCACCATCTCCCCACTTCATAATTCATAATTCATAATTCATAATTCCCCCTCTCCTATAGTTTTTAAAGTCGTCTTTGCCAAGCAACAACTAATTTAATTTCCTCATAACTATAATTATCTCCCAGATTTTCTTTGAGAGTTTTTAGGGATTGATCGCCCACTTTTTTGATCGCTAAACGAATATATTCCTGTTTATTTTTAGAGACTAACTGATTAATATCAATTTCGTAACCCGCTTCTAGCAATTTAGCTAAATGTTCATAGATGGTTGAGACTTTTAAGCTTCTTTTGCGAGCGATTTCTTCCGCATTCAAACCATCTTGATAGTATTGGAGAGTGAGGAATTGAGTAGAGGGAAGACTATCCTGACAAAAATCATTAATTGCCGCTATAAATATATCCCCATACTGTTGGACTTTGCTGTGTACTACTCCAGAAATTTGACGAAACTGCTCTAAACTCCGGGGTTTTGATCTGGCCATTAAACGCAGACTAGAATCATGGAAAATAACGTAGGGAGGAACCCCTTGACTATCGGCAATTTTTTTCCGCAGTTGCCGCAAGCGCTCGAATAATAAATCACTTTCCAGCGTATTGGGATTGTCGTCTCCCAAGATTTGACCGTTAGCTTTTTGGGGGACGGCAATAAACACGGAACGTTGTTTCCGCATCACTTCCCAACTGTGTTGATTAAGTTTCAAGATTCTAAAATTGTCTTCAGTTTCTACCAGTAGATTTTGCTGGACAAGGGAACGACTTAAACGTTTCCACTCCCCGATAGTTTTATCCTTACCGATGCCATAAGTAGATAATAAATGATGTTGATATTGGGTGATTCTTTCACCTTTTCCTCCCCTGAGTACGTTGATTATGTGCATCATACCGAATTTTTGTCCCGTCCGCGCCACACAGGATAAAAATTTTTGTGCCTCGATTGTCCAATCCTCGGAATTGTTCCCATTCCGACAGTTATCACAGTTACCACAGTTACCCGCAAAACTTTCTCCAAAGTAGCCCAGTACACTTGATCTTCTACATTCAGTCCCTTCGGCATAATCTAACACCTGTCGCAATTGTTGACGAGCTTTCTGTTGTTCATTTTGCTCGGTTTTTTGGTTAATAAAATACTCAATTTTTCTGGCATCGGCAAAGCTAAAAAATAGGGTACATTTAGCTGGTTCTCCGTCCCTACCCGCACGGCCTGATTCTTGATAATATCCCTCTAAATTGCGGGGTAAATCATAATGAACGACAAAGCGTACATCCGGTTTATTAATCCCCATACCGAAGGCAATTGTTGCCACCATAATCTGCACATCATCCCGAATAAAACGGGTTTGATTGTTACTTCTTTCCCGATTATCCATACCCGCATGATAGGGTAGGGCATCAATACCATCTTTTTGTAACTGTTCGGCAACTTTATCGACGGTTTTGCGACTGATACAGTAAACTATTCCTGCTCCTTTTTGTCCTTTAATATATTGATATAATTGCTGATAAGATTTACTGGTTTTAGGTTGAACTTCATAATAAAGATTAGGACGATTAAAACTAGCAATATGAATGGAAGTATCTCGCAATCCCAATTGTTGAATAATATCTTCCCTAACCTGTTGGGTAGCGGTGGCAGTTAAAGCCAGAATTGGCGCAGAGGGAAAGCGTTGACGGACTTGTTTAATTTGTCGATATTCAGGGCGAAAATCATGACCCCAATCGGAGACACAGTGAGCTTCATCCACCGCTAAACAGGCTAAACCGAGGTAATTATCAATAACAGCTAAAAAATCTAAAAAACTAGGTGATAATAATCTTTCTGGGGCGACATATAACAGTTTAATTTTTCCTTGTAGGATTAAAGATTCTCTGTCTCTGACTTGTTTCGCGTTTAAAGTGCTATTGAGAAATGTTGCCCCGATGCCATTATCAGCTAAAGCAGTTACTTGATCCTGCATTAAGGCAATTAGGGGAGAAACCACCACCGTCACCCCTTTTTTGATTAAAGCAGGTAGCTGAAAACAGAGAGATTTACCGCCTCCGGTGGGCATAATTACTAATAAATCCTGATTATTTAAAGCAGCCTCAATTATTTGGCGTTGATTCGGTCGAAATTGATCATAGCCAAAGTGATATTTTAAGGCTTTTTCTAAAGAGTCAATTGCAGCCATTGAGCAAGGGGAAAAATCTTTTTATAGTAGTTATTTTAGGGTTAGGGATTTAAGTAGTCAGTGATCGGTAATCAGTAAAAAGAAAGCTGATAGCCAAAACAACTGACCCTAGGATTGTCTCACCTGATCGGGAACACCAACAAAGGAGAGATTGGCTAATTTTTTCAGATTTTGACAGCGCAATAACTCGTTAAAATTGAGACTCGATCGCCCTTCAATTTCAGCTATAGTCTCAATAGCCGATAATAAACTTTTAGCGGCCTCGGTTTCCGTGTAACCGCGTCTAACGGCCACTTTTAGGGCTGCTTCATCCGCATCTAATTCCCGTTGGGGGCTGCGTTTTTCCCGCCAAATCTGGTTAATTGCCAAGGCAGTTAAACCCCCCGCTACTGCCATACCGACGGCATCGGTTTGCAGGGTTTCCACGGTTAAACCGATCATACCAGCCAGAGCAATTACTCGATCGAGATCGGGTTTAAACCATTTTACTGCCGTTAAAACAGAGACGGCCCTTAACAAGACTAGATCCCGTTGGGGTCTTGATAATTGCCGCCAGAGGTCAAAATTAATTGGAATCGGTCTGACTCCTCTTTGCCAGGGCAGGGGAAAATTAGTTTCGATTACCTTGCTGCTTTCGGGTTTGCTGACAATGCGCGTCATCATCCGTCCCGAAGCAGGCATGAGGTCTAGTAAATGACTAATCTCGTTGTCTTGGTTCATCGATCGCCGGCCAATAGTCTTCGATCATTGAGTATAATCGCTTTCTGAGTTAATATCTCTTTTCCGACAATTTTCTCAACGAAACCGCGCGAGTCCCTACCGTTCGGCTTTGAGGGGTTCGATGTCCCGAAAATCGCCAATAAATTCTACGGACTGGCTAAGGACTGGCTCAAAACCAGAGCCGGTAAGCAGGTGCAGAGCAGAAGAAGTTAAGAACATTCCCCGCAATAATGGCCAGCAGGGGCCGGAGAAATAAGGCGGGGAATGCCTGCTTGAGCTAGAGGTTCTGGAACAGTACGTTGGTGTTGGAGAGGGTGGGGGTGAGAGTTCCGGTCAACGTGACTATCGCCAACGGACTGAAGGTTGATCCCGCAGAGCCATCGGCATCGTAGGAGAGTACCCCACCGCTGTAGGTGAGGTAGCCAGCTGCAAGGGCGTCGGTGTAGTTTGTGGTTCCCAAAGACACGCTACCCAAGGACGTGAAGGCGCTGGCACCGGTTATATCGAACACGATGGTGTTGGCATCGATGCCGAAGTCGGTGATCACATCCTGCTGGTCGTAGATGCTGAGAAACTGGAAGGTGTCGTTGCCGCCGCTACCAGCGAGGGAATCGTTGCCGAACCCGCCGACGATGGTGTCATTACCATTATTACCAGTGAGGGAATCATTGCCGGACCCGCCGTAGATTAGATCAAAGCCGCCGAGTCCGATGATGGTGTCGTTGCCGGTGCCGCCGCTGATAATGTCGGCGCCAGTGCCGCCGTTGATAGTGTCATTGCCGTCGCCGCCATTGATGGTGTCGTTGCCTTCGAGGCCGCTAAGGTTGTCGTTACCAGTTGATCCAGTGATGGAATCCGCGCCAATTGTACCTGAGCCAATCACAATACTGCCTCCAGACGGCCCATCATTCGGGTCAGGACCGCCGCCCACGGTCATAGCGATGGTGGCGGAATTGGCAGCACCCTGGTTGCCAGCGGTATCGAAATAGTCGTTGGACACCGCCACTGTTCCCGTTGGCGACTGGAAGTTGGTGGCGATGAAGGTGGCGGTGTAGCTGCTGCCGCTGCCGGTGAAGTTGCTCAGCACCCCGTTGGTCAGGGTCACATCGCTGGCGGCGAAACCGCTTACGGCTTCGCTGAACTGGAAGGTAACTGTAGTACTAAAGTTCTGGCCAGTGAGCAGTTGGCTGGCAAAGTTGATGCCCACTGTCGGATTGAGCGTGTCAATCGTCACCGTATCCGTACCCGCTCCACCATTGTTACCGGCAATATCGGTGTAGCTATCGGCTGCCACGGACACCGAGCCGGTGGTTTCCACCGCATCGTC
>SFCA01000012.1:0-4455 GCA_007095475.1 Microcystis aeruginosa Ma_QC_C_20070703_M131
AGTTAAAAGTTAAACTTCAAGTTTTCATTCAGGACGAATGTACTGATTAACTAATTTTTTGGGGAAAATTAGTTAACCCATCATTATAACATATAATTAATTTGCAAGAGTTCTAATGATAAAGGAGAGTGTTGGTGCGTTCCTGCGGTGTTAGAAAATGTCCTGACTGTAGGAGCAATGAAAGACACAGGCGAGCCATTTAAATTTAGTAATTTTGGCGGTAAATATGCAACTCAAGGGATTCTCGCTCCCGGAGAGAATATTTTAGGCGCTCAACCCGGAACCGATGACCCCATCCGCAAAAAAGGGACTAGCTGCGCGGCTCCCATTGTGACAGGAACAGCCGCTTTATTGATGAGTTTACAATTAGAACAGGGTTTATCTCCCGATGCAGAAGCAGTAAGAGCCGCCTTGATCAATAGTGCCATCCCCTGCGATCCTAATCAAGTAGAAGAACCGGAACGCTGTTTATTAGGAAAAATTAATATTGCGGGTGCTTACGAATTAATTACCGGACAAAAATTATCAAGCTTACCCAGTTCAATAACAGAAAACGCCATCACCTCACCTATACTCAGTGGCAAATACATTTTAGATCCACAACCTATAGCAACGGGAAGTTTTAAAATCTATAAAGCTGTTGATGCAACTAACCCCGGCGTAAATCTTGCTATTAAGGTATATCAACTAAATCTGCTGGTAAATCTGGAGGAGCAACCAGCAACTGGTAATAAAACTTTTTTCAAATCCTTGACTAAGGAGATGGCAAATGCAGCCTTAAAGAAAGAAATACAAGCTCTCACAGAGTTAAAACATCCTAGAATTATCAAACTGCTTGATTATGGTGTTGATGAACATACAGATAATGAGTTTTTGGTGCTTGAATGGATGGACTGGAATTTAGAAGATTATCTTCAAGTTTATCCCTATAAAGATTGGCATGACTTTTATATAAATATTGCCTTACCGATTCTTGAAGGTCTGGAATTTTGTCACCGTCATCACTATATCCACAGAGACATTCATCCGACAAATATTCTTATTGACAATCAAAGTAATGTCAAGCTTGCTGATTTTAACGTTTCCACGAAAATTGACAATAACGATAATAGTAATATTACCTTAGTCTCTCTGTTGAAACCTGGGCGAGGTATTTATGTTCCTCCTGAACCGGGTAATGGGCTAAACAGCTATGATAGAGATGTGTTTGCCTTTGGCATTTTAGTGTTAGATTGTTTAACTGATGTTGAATTGTCTAATTATGAAGATGTTTTAGCTGCACTACAAAAACTTGATGCACCACTACCCATTAAAAATTTAATTGCAGCGACAATTGCCCTTGATCCCGAAAAAAGACCGGCTACAGCCAAAGTTCTTTTAAGAGAATTACAAGCAATTGAAAACCTAGAACAGCTTAAAAAGCCCTTAGTCAAGGAATCTGAAATAAAACTCAATTCCCATCTGGTTAGTGGAAACACAAATCTTAATCAAGTATCATCAAATATCGCTGTCACAACTCCTGTTTCTGCAAACTTGATCAATGCTAGTCAAGCAAGCATTACTCCTAGTCAACGGTCAAACCTGGTTTATGTGTTAGGAACTTTAGGTTATGATTTCGGCACAGAAGCGCGTCGGGACACCTTTAAACAGTCAATGCCAACCATCACGATAGATAATATTGAATTACCATCCAATCCCTACGATGCGCGGCAAATGGTAGATTATTTAGAAAGTAATTTATCAGAAACTAAGTCTTTAATTTGGACAGTCAATTTAGAACTAACTCCCATCTATGCAATTAAGCCCGTGGGAGCTTTCGCCGCCGATGTTTATCAAGTTATGCAATATATGTTAGCGGGTCAAATATTACCAGAAGCTGACGAAGATTATGTGGAAAGAGTGAGTATCCCAGGTATTCTTACCGAGGAAACCGTGAGACTTTTTTCCGGTCAAATTGTTCCCGTCATCAAGGTTAATAGTCCCCGGGGAATGTATGGCTGGAAAGTTAATACTTTGATTGAATCAGCCATAGAAACTGTTCGCACAGAACATGAAATCGCCGATGAAGCGAGGATGCGGCGTTCTCTAACCAGTTTCTTGAATCGCATTTATTATGACTTACGCAATGTCGGACAAATCGCCCGCGATCGCGCTTTAAATTTTGCCGCTACTAACGCTTTTCAAGCTGTACAAACCTTCTCCCAAGCAGTAGCACTGGGAATGGAATTACACAGTATTGAAGTGGAAAAAAGCCCCTTCTGTCGCTAGGTCAGTGAATGCTGGGATGTGAAATTAAAATTCTTTGATCCCGAAAATGGTCTGCGGGCCAAACGAGTTTTTCGCTTTACCATTGATGTTAGCGATCGCACCCCTGTAACTTTAGGTGAAGTGCGTTCTTGGGCTGTTTCTAAATAGCCTGAGTCTGCTAAGTACCTAAGCAAAAAATGATTAATCAATAAGGCCAGGGTTAACTTGTCAAAATTGTACCAAATGTACTTAACAAAAATGTCGATCAAATTCAATTATAATTAACTTCTTATTCAAAATTTTAGTTAATTATGCGTTACAAACTTTTAGGTAATAGTGGTCTGCGAGTTTCCGAACTATGTCTAGGAACGATGACATTCGGGGAAGATTGGGGTTGGGGGTCGGATAAAGAAGAAAGTCGGGCGGTTTTTCAGGCTTTTGCGGAAGCGGGCGGCAATTTTCTCGATACGGCTAATATCTACACAAACGGAACCAGTGAAACATTAGTGGGGGAATTTGTCAAGGGCGATCGAGAAAAATGGGTAATCGCCACGAAATATTCTCTCAACACCCGCCCCGGCGATGTCAATGCCTGCGGAAATCATCGAAAAAACCTCTTTCAGGCGGTAGAAGCTAGTTTAAAGCGTTTAGGTACTGATTACATCGATTTACTCTGGCTTCATCTTTGGGACTCTCTCACTCCTATGGAGGAAGTGATGCGTGCTTTCGATGATTTGGTCAGGATGGGAAAAGTGCTTTATATCGGCATTTCTGACAGTCCTGCTTGGATTGTCTCCCAAGCAAACACCCTGGCCACCCTACGGGGATGGACACCCTTTATCGGACTACAAATAGAATATTCTCTCAAGGAACGCACCCCCGAACGGGAATTATTGCCTATGGCCAAAGCATTAAACATCGGGGTGACAGCTTGGAGTCCTCTAGGAGGAGGAGTTTTAACCGGAAAATATAATCAACCCAACCCCGTCGATGGTCGTTTAAGCATGACCGACCAACCTTTTCAAATTCTCGATCGCGATCTGAAAATTGCCGAGACTGTCCTGGAGATTGCCAGAGAAATCGGGAAATCACCGGCACAAGTGGCGTTAAATTGGCTCAGAAATCGCCCTAACTCCGTAATTCCTATCATTGGCGCTCGAAGATTGTCCCAATTGCAGGATAATCTCGCCTGTGTGGATTTTAACCTAACTGGGGAACAGCTGCAAAGACTCGATAATATCAGTGCCATTTCCCTCGGTTTTCCCCAGGAACTTTTAGCCAGTCAATTTGTTGGCGATATCCTATTAGGAGGAGTAGCAGCACAATTGGATCGATGATGGAAGTCTTTGTTTATGGAACCCTGAAACCCAAGGAGCGTAACTATTCTGCCTACTGTGCGGGAAAAGTGATCAACTCTAAAACCGCCTACACAAGGGGGCATTTATACCATCTTACCGCCCTCGGTTATCCCGGACTGACCGAGGGAGAGGGCTGGGTCAAGGGAATTTTATTGACTTTTAACGCAGATTATGATATTAGGCTTTTGGATAGTTTGGAAGATTATCAACCCGGCAGAGCTGCGGAAGAAAACGAGTATCAGCGTCGCAGAATCCCTATTTATAATCTAGAGCGAGAATTAATCTGCGAAGCCTGGGGATATGTGATGACACCAGCAAAAATAGCTTTTCATGGCGGTGTTTGGCTGCCTTCCGGTTGCTGGACCAGTAGCGATCGAGAATAGGGATGAGGGGGCCGATTCTGTTAAGATATACAAATTAAAAGCTTAATCGTGAAAAAATTATGTATCTAGTCCTAGAAGTGGCCAGTGGCAAATTCCCCGTTTATTTTGTGGCAGTTTATGTGGTCGGTTTTCTCGCTGCTGTCAGCATCGGTTCGATCGCTTGGTATAATTCTAAACGCCCGGTCGGTTGGGAAGATGCCCAAAGACCCGATATTATCCCCGAAGTGAAGACCGAGGTAGATTCTGATTCTCAATCCTAGAAAAAGGCAGTTATCAGTCATCTGATGCAAGTTTTCAGTTCACTGTTTACTGTTCACTGATAACTGACAAATCGCCAACAGCCGTAGCCGTAGCGATTGTCTTAAAAGTCAAGGGGAATAAAGAAAATCTTGTGTCCCCCAAATAGGCAAGACAAAGTAGCGGCACCAGTCATCCGTTTTGTCAGCGATGAAATTGTTCGGAAAACT
>SFCA01000120.1:0-12348 GCA_007095475.1 Microcystis aeruginosa Ma_QC_C_20070703_M131
AGTAACAGGAAAAGTCACCATCGTCGGCGATTGGAGTGACAATACCCTCGACTTCTCTAATACGGCTTTTGTCGGTGACAATATCCAAATCCATGGCTATTGGGGGAATGATAATATCATCGGTAATGCTGCCAATAACGTCATTATTGGTGGCGGTGGTGAGGACAAACTTAACGGAGGATTAGGGTCAGATCAACTAACAGGAGGTGAAGGTCGGGACCGTTTTATCTTCAACACCGTTGATGAAATCGGTCAAGGTGCAAACCAAGACAAAATCCTCGATTTCAATACTGGTCTTGATACTATTGACATCTCTGGCATCGATGCCAACTCCCTCAGCGTTGGTAATCAGAGTTTCACGTTTATTGGTGCCTCGGATTTTTCAGGTCAAGCGGGACAACTGCGCTATATTGACATCTCTGCCATCGATGCTAACTCCCTCAACGCTGGTAATCAGAGTTTCACGTTTATTGGTGCCTCGGATTTTTCAGGTCAAGCGGGACAACTGCGCTTTGACGGCGGTCTCCTTTGCGGGGATACCAACGGCGATGCAGTCAGCGACTTTCAATTGGCGATCGCAGGAGTGTATAGTTTACCTGTCACCAGTATAGTGCTGTGACATCCTCTGGTTTAAGGCAATAAGCTCTCACTGTATTTAACTGAGTGTCAGCAGAAGTCCCATCGCTAAAAGCGAGGGACCTCTGCTGATACCAAGTTAAATTGTATTCAGAGCAGATAAAGCATCAAGGATGAAGGGAAATTCCGTGAGAGAAGCAACCCTCTGGGGTGTTACTTCTTAAACAATTTATCTACTTTGACTTCTAATTCCTCTAAAGTGTTAAAGCACCAATTACTCATTACTCAATTGGGAAACTGGGTATAGCAGTATCGATTAACGTCATTAACTTCATGGTTTCGGCTAAGGTTACTACTATCATAAGGATAGTGTAATATGTCCTCGTCTGACAAGGTGCGTCCCTTGCGATCTTTTAACCATAAAGACATCTTCACCCCAAACAGGTTCGACATCGCAGAAATCCCCATCCGATGAGAATGGCGGTACATCCCACTCAAGACACCGTTACGGGGATCTATTCGAGATCGAACTCACGATGTTGCATAACCACGAGAAACTTGATATATTGGCAGTTGATAAATATTATTTAAAATTTACTGGAGGCATAAATATGTTATCAACTGATGTCAGACAAAAATCAATGATTAAGAGAATTGAGCAAGTTGTTTCTATTTTAATGGAAGACCGTCCTTTCTTTAAAGAGGAGCTTAATTATTCAGAAATAGTGAAACATTTGGTTGAATTATTTGAAAAAAATTTACCTTTTGAGGAATTTAACACTATGTCAGAGGCAGAATTGAAACAGCATTCTAGCTTTATTATGTCCACAGAAATCCTGTTAAAAATTGGCGGCGATTTTACTCCTGAACAAATGGCTATTTTCGATGAAGCAATTAAGCGTAAATAGGTAATTATGAGTTATTTGCTAGATACTAATTAAGCGTAATCTTGAAATTTATCAAAAAATTGAAGATGTCAAAGCTCAAAGAAAAAGTATCTTTATCAGTTGCATTACTTATTTTGAAATTAAGAGGGGATTTTTGGCAGTTGCTGCACCTAAACAAAGAGAAAGATTTAACCTAACCAACTTTGTCAGGATTATCAAATTATTTTATTAGATGATTTAGATATTTTAGAAAAAGCAGCCGAAATTCATGCTGATCTTAGACTAAGAGGATTACCCATACAAACAGAAGATATTTTAATTGCTGCTACTGCTATAGTTAAAAGTTTAATTGTTGTTTCTAATGACGGTGATTTATTGAGGGTTGAAGGATTAAGTTTAGAGAATTGGGTAGAGTTATAAATTGAACCCAATCTTTAATTCATCCGCCATATTTTAATAGCTTGAGTCAGTCAAGGGGTGCGTTACACTATGTTAACGCACCCTACAAGATCGGCGTACTGCTACGCAGTGCCTTCGCCATCGCACTGTAAGGGGGACGGTGATTTTTCCCGTCTCACTATCAAAATTAGGAGAAAGTCGCCTAATATATATATGAGGGTACTTATCTCCTATTAAGAACCGCAAACAACGAAATGAAAACTTTGAATCAGAATCCCTGGCAAGTAGAGGGAGGAGAAACCCTGCCCCTACTTTACGAAATTGATCAACATCTTTGGTTAGAGGAAACAATAAAACTCCTCAAAGAAAATCGCTTAGATGAATTAGATGTAATCCATTTAATTGAGGAATTAGAAAGCTTGAGTAAAAGAGATAAAAACCGAGTCAGTAGCTTACTTGAACAAGTGATTAGGCATTTATTACTTTTACACTATTGGACAACAGAAGCAGAAATAAATGAGAATCATTGGCGAGCGGAAATTATCAGTTTTCGCACGCAACTAAGAAAATGTTTAACGACAAATTTACAGAATTATTTAGCCGAGGAATTACCGATAATCTATCAGGATGCTTTCGATTATGTTCAACAAAAAACTGGGTTTTCTAGCGATTTTCCCCCAGAATGTCCTTACAGTTTAGAGCAGTTATTAGATAAAAATTGGTTCAACGGTGAAGATTAGACATTAAAGATGATAGAATCATCAAGGAAAGCCGTTCTCAAACGATGGGTTTTTTAACTGAAATTTGCGATAATAAGATGCGCTTAAATTATCCCCTTGGCATCAATGCAGATTTTTAGTTCTTTTGTCTCATCTACGGCGACTTTTGCCGAATTATCCCTAGAAGCGGCCAAGGCCCCTGTTGATACCCTTACCGGTTGGTCATTAGAGGATCGCGATCCGCAAGTGATCGAAAAATTTGTCCCCCTTCTGGATTGGTTTTATCACCATTATTTTTGCGTCGAAACCGATGGTTGGGAAAATATTCCCCCCTCAGGACAGGTATTATTCATCGGCTCCCATAACGGCGGTTTAGCGGCTCCCGATATGTTTATGATGATGTATGATTGGTTTCAGCGCTTTGGCAGCGATCGCTTAGTCTATGGTTTGATGGATTCGCGAGTCTGGCGATTTTTCCCACCCCAAGCTAGTCTAGCGACCCAAATGGGGGCTGTTCATGCCCATCCCAAAATGGCGATCGCTGCTTTAAATAGTGGCGCTAGTGTCTTAATTTATCCAGGAGGTGCTGCGGATGTTTTCCGTCCCCACAGTTTAAGAAATAAAATTCATTTTGCCGGTAATCAAGCTTTTGTTAAACTAGCTTTACAGTACGAAGTGCCGATTATTCCCGCCATTTCCCACGGCGCTCACTCGACCCTGTTTGTCCTCGAGGATATCTATCCTCAATTAAAAGAATTGCATAAAAAGGGTATGCCTTGGCCTTTCGGTATTGACCCCGGGACCTGTCCCATCTATTTCGGTTTACCCTGGGGACTAGCTATCGGTCCCTTGCCGAATATTCCCTTACCCGTACCGATACAGACGCGGGTTTGTCCCCCAATTATTTTTGAACGTTACGGCAAAAAAGCAGCCCAAGACCGCCGTTATGTACGCGAATGTTATGAGAAAGTCTGTTATTTGATGCAGCAACAACTCGATCAATTAGTGGCGGCCAATTCTCCCTGATACTATAGAGGAAAGTGGGGACAAATCGATCGCAATTGAGGATTGCTGCGGTCAGATTAACCCGCTTGTGAGATAATGAAGTGTTTTGAGCAAAGTTATCAGTACAAAGTTTTCTCTTGAGATTTGACGATTATTTGGGGAATGCAGAAAATTATGAAACTATTACCCGCAGAATGCCAGCATTTACAAGACAAAGTAGCCATAGTAACCGGGGCCTCGCGAGGGATCGGCAAAGCGATCGCCTTGGAATTAGCCAGCCAGGGTGCTACTGTAGTGGTGAATTATGCTAAATCCAGCAGTGCTGCCGATGCCGTTGTCGAAGAAATTACCGCGGACGGGGGAAAGGCAATAGCACTACAAGCAGATGTGGCTAAAAGCGAAGAAGTGGACAATTTAGTGGACAGTACCAAGGAAAAATTCGGTCATATTGATGTCTTAGTTAATAATGCTGGTATTACCCGGGATACCCTAATGTTAAGAATGAAATTAGAAGACTGGCAAGCGGTCATCGATCTCAATTTAACTGGGGTTTTTCTCTGCACTCGCGCCGTCAGTAAATTGATGTTAAAACAGAAAAGCGGCCGCATAATTAACATCACTTCTGTATCCGGTTTGATGGGTAATCCGGGTCAATCTAATTACAGCGCCGCTAAAGCCGGTGTTATCGGTTTAACAAAAACTTTAGCCAAAGAATTTGCCAGTCGAGGCATCACTGTTAATGCCGTGGCCCCCGGCTTTATTGAAACTGATATGACTCATGACCTCAAAGCAGATGAAATTCTCAAATATATCCCCCTCTCCCGTTACGGAAAACCGGAAGAAGTCGCCGGGATGGTGCGTTTTTTAGCCGCCGATCCCGCCGCTATTTATATCACTGGTCAAGTCTTTAACGTCGATGGTGGCATGGTTATGGCTTAATTCAGTGATCAGTTATCAGTGATCAGTTATCAGATTAAAGTGATAAGTTTTAAGTTTTAAATGATATTATTCACCGATCAATCTTCACTAATTACTGTTCACTGTTTAGTGTTTATACTAAATCCGTTGAGTAACGCACAGAAAACGGGTTTCTCGGAGAAACCCGTTTTCTGCTCATGCACTCATGCAAAAAGGGGAATAAATAATCAGTCTTTAATAACCAGATTTAGTATTACTAATTAATGATAACTGATTACTGTTTACTGTTCACTGATTACTGATTACTGTTTACTGAAAATGACTTACTGTTTAGGAATTATCAATCGTTTTGGCATTGTTATGGGAGCAGATTCTCGCACGAATGCGGGAGTCGATTATATCTCGGCCTATCGGAAATTATTTGACTTTTCGGTATCGGGAGAAAGAGTAATTATGGTCTGTACATCGGGCAATTTATCGATTAGCCAAGGCGTGATTCACGAACTAAAAAGAGATCTGCACAATCAAGAGGATAAAAATCTCCATTCTCTGACTCATCTCTACGATATCGCCCACTATATCGGTGATAAAAGTCGTCAAGTACAAGCTAGGGAAAGAACTTGGCTAGAACAAGATAATATTGATTTTCAATGTAACTTTATTCTTGGGGGACAAATTAAAGGAGAAGAACCGCAATTATTCCTGATTTATCCCCAGGGAAATCATATTCAAGCCACCAAAGAAACGCCCTTTTTACAGATAGGTGAAACTAAATACGGTAAACCGATTCTTGATCGCACCATTACCTATGATACACCCCTAGAGGAAATGGCTAAATGTGCCTTACTTTCCATCGATTCGACCATGAAATCGAATATTTCTGTCGGACCGCCTATCTATTTGAGTATGTATGAAGCTAATAGCCTAAGCCTACGTCATAAGTTACAATTGCGTTTGGGAGATCCCTACCTAGCCAAAATGCGGAAACTCTGGGAGGATTACGTCCGACAAGCTTTCGAGGCTATGCCCAATGTGGAATGGCATTATACCGATGAAGATCCCAAAGAAGATATCATAATAGATTAAGTAACTCTTTGTGAATTAACTTTACAACTCGATGATCATTGTTACCTTGATGTTGGCAGGTAGTCTAGCTTGGTTTTTTAGCACCCTTGCTGGTGGGGGCAGCCCCCTGATTCTACTCCCCGTTTTAGGTTGGTTTCTCGATGCCGCCGTCATTCCTCCGGTTTTGACCACGGGGATGCTAATCGGTAACGTCCAACGCATGGGAATGTATTGGCGGGCCATTGACTGGCCCTCGACGGTGTGGTATCTACCCGGGGCAATTATGGGATCTACCCTCGGCGCTTTTGTCTTTGCCCATTTACAATTCAAATGGTTGCCGCTAGTTTTGGGAATTTTTCTGGTTTTCTCCTCGCTTAAACAATTATTTCCCCAAGAAGAAAATCCTTTTTTTGAGATTAAAACTTGGTATTTTATGCCCTCGGGATTTATCTACGCTTTCCTCTCAGGATTAGTCGGTAGTACCGGCCCGATGATGAACCTGTTTTATATCAACTATGGGCTAGTTAAAGAACCAATGGTGGCAACGAAATCCGTTCACATGGTAGTAGTTCATGTGGCCAAATTAATCGCCTACGCAGCCTTTGGAGTTTTACATCTGCCCTTTCTCGGTTACGGTTTATTATTAGGATTAGCAGCCTGGCCGGGTAATTGGTTAGGACAAAAAGTTTTAGAAAGAATGAGTCCCCAACAATTTAAACAAGCAGTGATGTTATTCGTTTCCATGAGTGGCCTATTGATGATCTGGCGAGAACGCGGCATCGTCTTTTAAAATTTTGCTGACAAGGGGACAAATTTTGCTAGAATACTAGATAAAGGTAAATTGTACTAACAATGTGTAATACACCGATAACCGTTAAATTTGCTCCTTGATTAACCCCGCAGCTGAAAATGACAGAAACCGCCAATTTTACCCTCGAACAAGGTTTAGAACGCTACCAACAGGGAGAAAGCGCCGCCAGTTTATTGCCGGAATTTAAACAATTAAGCGATCGCACTCCGAAAAATGCCGCCGTTTGGTCCTGTTTAGCCTGGTTATATATGCTCACCGATAAACCGGAATTAGCCCTAAAAGCCGCCCAAAAAGCCGTTAAACTCGATAAAGTTTCCCCCCAAAACCGGATCAATTTGGTTTTAGCTATGTTGGAAACCAAAACCGCCGGAGTTAGGGAACATATCGAACTGGTGCAACAATTAATTAGTTTAAACAAAGAAGTTCGCCAAGAAGTGGATGAAAATATCGCCGATGGTTTAGCTAGAAAACCCGATTGGAAAAGTTTAGAACGCGTTAAAGTTTGGTTAAATGAATAAGAATATGGAATTATCAAAACAGTTATTACTCGGCTTAAAAGCCAATGATTTTCGGCATCCCATCGACCTAGAGGCCACTAATTCCCTTAAACAATTGCCTGGGTTAGATATAGCCGTGAGAAGTTTGTTAGGTTCCGTCGCTGAGGAATTCTTTTACTTAAATAATATTGCTGCTAGTGTTTTGGTGGGAGAAAAACAATTACCCGACCTGCATAATCTCCTCCTAGAAGCTTGCCGAGTTCTCGACTTAGAACCACCTCAATTATACATTCAACAAAACCCCGTTCCTAACGCCTATACCTTCGCCATGCGCGGCAAAAAACCGTTTATGGTGATGCACACTTCCCTAATTGAAATGCTGACTCCCGCAGAAATTCAAGCGGTAATGGCCCACGAATTAGGTCATCTCAAATGTGAACACGGCGTTTATCTGACTTTAGCCAATATTATCGTCCTAGCGGCGGGATTACTGCCCAATTGGGGGACAATGTTAGCACGATCCCTACAGGAGAGAATGTTAGCATGGGTGCGCTGCGCTGAGTTTAGTTGCGATCGAGCGGCTTTATTGGCAGTTCAAGACCCAAAAATCGTCATGTCGGTGTTAATGAAGTTAGCCGGAGGTTCCCCCAGTCTCGCACCTTTATTAAATTTAGAGGCTTTTATCGATCAGGCCAAGTCCTACGATGCCGTCAGCGCCTCGGAAATGGGCGAAATGTTAAAGGGTTTGCAAACCCAACAGTTAACCCATCCCCTCCCCGTCCTGCGCGCGCGAGAAATTGATCGTTGGGCCAGTTCCCCCGATTATCAAAATTTGTTAAAGGGGCCAAAAATGGGTTACAATGATAAAACTAATGCTAAGGGCGAATGGCGAAATTGGTAGACGCACCACACTCAAAATGTGGCGAGGCAGCCCCTCATGTCGGTTCGAGTCCGACTCCGCCCATTAAATTACAGTCATTTCTAGCTATTGTGGTCTAGAAATATCCCAGAATATTAGCCTAGTTTAAATCCAGTACAGCTTAGTTGGGGTTTGCTGAAAAAGGCCTAGTCTAGGATACCTGCTAGGAATAAAAAAAAATGATATTACTTTCGATCGCCCACTGGGTCAATTCCGTGCGATTATGAAGACCGGTTTTATGGAGCATATTCGACACATGACTTTCGATCGTCCGTTGACTAACATTGAGTTTTGCGGCGATTTCCCGATTAGCCATGCCCTGGGCGACCAATTGTACTACTTTTAATTCCGTTGGGGTTAATTCCACATTACCCGGAACCTGAAGAGGGGTGACATCCGGGGAATGGATGCGGGTGCTGCGTTTCGGCAACCGGCCCGCTTGTTTGAGGGAAGACTCCACTCGGGCCACCAATTCTTCCGGTTCAAAGGGTTTAACCATATAAAAATCGGCCCCGGCAGTTAAACCTGTGACCTTGTCCTGACTTTGGTCCTTAGGGGAGAGAAAGATCACGGGAATGCAACTAAAACGACTGTCCTGACGAATTTTTTCGAGAAAGGCATAACCGTCCATTTCCGGCATCATCAGATCACAGATAATCATATCGGGCATTTCCCTTGCTTTGGCAGCATTTGCCCCGCGTTCGAGGATTGCTAGGGCCTCCCGACCGTTTTCTGCGGTTGTCACCCTATAACCACGAAACTCTAGATAATCCTTCACCAAAAGTATTAAATTTGGGTCATCGTCGATTAATAAAAGTTGTTTATTGTCTTTGTTGGTCTCTTTCATCGCTATTTTCCGGGCTGCAGGGTTGGGGGAATGGAGACGGACAAAGGATCGACAGGCACTCATGCAACAGGTAGTTAGATATGTGTAGTTAATTGTGTTTCAGCTAGTTTTAACCCTGTTTTCCTCTATTGTTTCGGGTTCTTCTCCGGGACAGTTCAGGGAAATTGCCGGTAAATCGTGGCAAAGGAAAGCATATTCGGTGACGATTTGATTACCGATTAGGTGTTCTTGGATAATTCTTTCGATCGCTTCCTTGTTTACCCTTCCATACCAGACTCCTTCCGGGTACACTAATAAAATCGGCCCTTGGCTGCAAACCCGCAAACAGTTGGCTTTAGTGCGAAAAATACAGCCAGGACGGTCGGCACTGGGGCGATCGAGTTCTAATTCACTTAACCGCTTCTTTAAATAATCCCACACTTCTAACCCTTCTTCCTTGTCACAGCATTTTGGCTTAGTCTGATCGCAGCAGAGAAATAGATGACGCTGGATCTGGGACAATCCCAACTTAGCCGCATTTTCCCCCAAGATATCTCTGGTGTCTGTTTCTTCCATAAATTTTTTTTATCAACCAAACTCTTGACATTGAACAGAAAATGTGCATAGCCGACTAAACTTTCGGTTTGAGGATGTAACGATAGATAAGATAAAAGATAGCGGCGAGGATTAAAGCACTTAAAACTGCGCTAACTAGCCGTAAAATCGCCGTTAAAATCGAAAAAGTCACAAAAACCCCCGCCACTGCCACAACTACCTGTGCTGGTGTGGACAGGCTGCCGTACCAAGTTTTCACTTTTTCAACAGTCGCAGCGAAACTAACCCGGGTATCAACGGGGGGGAAATCGTCGGTTTCAATTTCCACTTCCACTTCCTCTGGGGTATATTTAGTATCGAACGGTTCGGGAGACTGCATAAACACTCAAGCTACTTAACACTTCATCCCTATTCTATCGATGATTGGGGTTGATAGGGGTTGAGGCAAAATTAATGTAACAATGAGTTTATCAATAGCTAGACGACCGGAATCTATGAGCCTATCGACTCCCACCGTTACCGCCATCAATTATCCTGATGCTACCATCACTAGGGCCGAACGCGCCCTCTGTTGTTCTCCTTTCCGTGTCACCCTATTCGCCGCTATGCTTGAGCAAAGTGTATCACTTTTAAGCATTCCGGGTGCTGGGGGTTTAGAAAAAGGTTATACTTCCAGACTGCTGACGGAAGCAGCAGCGGAAAGCTATCTTCTCTGGTTGATTAAAGTGGGAATTTTGCGGCGCGAAGTAGATGGACAGGGGATAACCGATAGTTTTCGTCTCACTCCTTTGGGGAGGAAATTAATAGAAAAATGGCAACCCCAAGGGGACTTTTTCCCTCAACCCACTTTCTGGCAAAGATTTTTAAATACTCTGCAACGTTGGTTTTCTTTTTAATGCTGTTGGGAGTCGGGAGTCGGGGGTCGGGAGTCGGTCGTCAGGAGTCGGGAGTCGGTCGTCGGGAGTCAGGAGTCAGGAGATTATTTTTATTTATTCCCCCCACTCTCCAATTCCTAATTCCCACTTCCCAATTCATAATTCATAATTCCTAATTACCAAAAATTAAATAGTCAACCCAAAAAACTAGATGAAAGCAATTATGGTAGTGGGGACGACTTCCCACGCGGGTAAATCTTTTTTAACTGCCGCTTTATGTCGTTTATTCAACCGGAAAGGTTGGCAGGTAACACCCTTTAAAGGTCAGAATATGGCTCTTAATGCCTATGTTACCGCCGGAGGGGAAGAAATGGGTCACGCCCAGGCGGTGCAAGCATGGGCCGCGGGGACAATTCCCCGGGTAGAAATGAACCCAATTTTATTAAAACCCCAGGGAAATATGACCTCTCAGGTGATTATTAAAGGTAAGGCTGTGGGTGTGACCACGGCAGCGGATTATTATCAGAATTATTTTGACCAAGGTTGGCAAGCAATTAAAGAATCTTTGGCTAAATTATCAACAGAATTTGATCTAGTTGTCTGTGAAGGTGCGGGAAGTCCGGCGGAAATAAATCTCAAACATCGCGATTTAACTAATATGCGGGTGGCTAAATATCTCGATGCCGCTACTATTTTAGTGGTGGATATTGATCGTGGGGGGGCTTTTGCTCACGTCGTCGGTACGTTAGAATTATTAGAACCGGAGGAAAGAGCTTTAATTAAAGGTATTGTGATCAATAAATTTCGCGGACAAAAATCTCTCTTAGATTCGGGGATTATTTGGCTAGAAAATTATACCAAAATTCCCGTGTTGGGAGTTCTTCCCTATAGTGATATCTTTTTAAGTGCCGAGGATTCTCTTAGTTTACTCGATCGCCCCGCCCAAAAACCCAAAGCTGAACTAAATATCATTGTCATTCGTCTGCCTCATATCGCTAATTTTACTGATTTTGACCCTCTCTGTGGCGAAGCAACGGTTAATGTCCGTTATCTAGAATTACAGGAATCTTTAGGTGATCCCGATGGGGTAATTATCCCCGGTTCTAAAACCACTGTTGCTGATTTAATTGCTCTTAATCAAAGTGGTATGGCTAATCAATTACAAGCCTATCACCAAAGGGGAGGTATTATCTTTGGCATCTGTGGTGGTTTGCAAATGTTAGGGCGATTCATCCTGGATCCTGACCATCGAGAAGGTTCCGACAGTGAGGCAGCTGGCTTAAATTTACTGCCCTTAAAAACGGTAATTACTGCCGAAAAAATTACCCGTCAACGACAAGTTTTATCCAATTATCCCCAAGCGGGTTTACCGATAACAGGATACGAAATTCACCAGGGAATAAGCGAATGGGAAAGTGAATCAGGTTATCAAAAAATGTTCGAGGAAGATGCTAGTCTGGGAATTGTCAATGATTCTCTCTCAATTTGGGGCTGTTATTTACATGGTATCTTTGATAATGGTTCTTGGCGAAGAACTTGGCTAAATCATCTACGTCAGCGTCGCGGTTTATTATCTTTGCCTACGGGAATTGCTAACTATAGTGAACAAAGAGAAATAACCCTAGATGCTATGGCTAATTTACTGGAAGAACATTTAAATCTTAAACCTATTTTTGCTCATTTGTAAGGAAAAATTATGACTATTGCAGTGCGTTTTTTACCCGATGATATCATCATAGAAGCGGAAACGGGAGAACTATTATTAGATGTGGCCAAAAAAGCAGGAATTGACATTCCTACCGGCTGTTTAATGGGTTCCTGTCACGCTTGCGAGGTAGAATTAGATGATGGTACTCAAATTTGTAGTTGTATTACTGGTATCCCTGGCGATCAAGATTCTTTAACTGTTCATTTATACTCCGATCCGCTTTGGTAATTGTTAAGGGTTTCTGTTGACATACTCTAAGGAAATGTTTTTAATATTCTTGATTTTTGCAGGATGTCTATTGATAATAGTCAATGCAATATTTTTATAGCACTAATTTTCAATAGTCGTGATTAACATCTGAAAGTGCGATTCCGCTCTGGGAGAGGAATTGCGCTTTGGAATGATCAACTAATTCCGTCATTACTTTTGAAAAATGACATAAAATAATGGTATAGTTATTTCAAATAAAAACGAGACACTAGGCGACACAATAAGTACGAATAATTTCATCAAGGGGTGTACCTACAGGAGCATACATTCTTGCCCTCTTTAATGCACTAAAATCATGTTCGATATCATTTAAGTCAG
>SFCA01000121.1:0-4853 GCA_007095475.1 Microcystis aeruginosa Ma_QC_C_20070703_M131
AGACCAGAACAGAGTAAATCTGTTAAGGCAGGTGCGGAACCCCGCAAGGGAAAGAAGCAGAAACCTAAATCGTGAGGTTTGGGAATCGCCGTCCGTTTTACGGCGGCGAGGATGTCAACCAGATAACGAGTGTCTAACAAAGCTGGATCCTGACTCCCGATGGGAAGGGGTAAATTATTGGCCATGGCATGAAGGAAAATATAGTTACGGAGAATATGACGGTCAAGGGATTGCAGGAAAGCATACCCCCCACTCTCCAAACGTTTAAATAAATTCGTCCGACAAAAACCCATTAATCTTTTACCCGCACGGGATAGACTTTTTAAGATGGTTTCTTCCTCTCCTGTCCCTTTGCATCCTTTAATTAGATAATTTCCCAATCCGTAACGGGGTAACTTCAATCCGTTGAGAGTTATCACCACTGCTTCCGAATATAAACGCGCATAAACCGAGTCTTGTAGGTCAAACTTGATTGTCTTTAGTTGTCGTTGGGGAAGATAAACCCTCGACCCATCAGCAAATTTTAGATACCGACGACCCTGTTCGTCTTCTGTAGCATAATTATTTTTAATAAAACCGCGAGTCCGTCTAATCATATAGAGACGCATTAAGTCTCTCCAGTCGTCGGGAGAGTCACTTTTTTCAAAGGCTGCTAGGGACCTAACCGGAGATTGGTGTCTGCGATTAAATTCGATTTCTCCTCCCAGAGATTCTAGTAGTCTTTCGGGACGAATTCCGAGATTAGTATCCTCTTGAATGAATAAACGCAGTTGATTGGACAGGTCAAGATAGTTTTTATTGTAGGGAGTCGCAGTTAAGAGAATACAGCGACTTTCATTGGTGTTAATGTACTCCTGTATCACCCGATAACGTTTACCCTCCCGATTGCGTAGGTTATGACTTTCATCGATAATTACTACCCGATAGCGCCGCAGATTGGGTAATTCCTGTATAACCTGACTTAAGGGGATAATTTTCGCTCTTAATTTGTATTTATAGCTGTAATCCTCCCACATGGTTAGGAGATTTTTCGGACAAATAATTAAGATTTCTAAATCGTAGTCTTCCTGCAAAATATATGCTAGAATGGAAGCGATGCGCGTTTTTCCTAACCCCACCACGTCGCCAATTAGTACCCCACCGCGTCTTTGCACATAACGAGCGGCAATTTTAATGGCCGATTTCTGAAAATCTAGTAAGTCTTGGTCAAACTGTCGGGGAATTTTGTATTCCGCTAAACCGGCTCTCGCTTCAAAGGAAAGATGGTAAGCTATTTTTAAATAGATATGATAGGGAGGAATCAGACTTTCCCGGGCCCAACTTTCGTTAATCACCTTGACAATATCCTCGGATATATCCCAACACCAAGCATCGAACCAACGATCATTAAACCACTTTTGTAATTTGGCACAAGCATCGTGGTCAAGGACATCAATATTTAATTCTCCCTGCTGTTGTAATCCCGCAAAAGTTAGATTACTACTACCCAAAAATCCCACCGTTGGGTTATTGACATCCTGTCGATGAATAAGGTATAATTTAGCATGGAGATTATAGCCCAAAAATAAGCGAATTACTAACTTACCCGATTGAATTTGTTTTCCCAACCGTTGCAAAGCTGCCTGATCTCGATTGCTAGGATTCCCCCAAGTTAATTGTTGGCAAAAATCCTGAACAATTTGTTTTCTTAAACGAGCGCAAGTAGCCTTATCTATATCATTTGAGCGCTTCAATAAAGACAGGGATTGCTGTAGTAATTCCTGGGGTGCTTGCTGCATACCAATCAGCAGACGACAACAGGACAAATCACCCCCGAGAAAGTGATCAATATAGGTATCGATGGACTGCCAACCGCGCAAATTAAAATAACCCACGCAAAAATCAGCGCGTTGGGCCAATAATAAACTTTCGCGTAAAATTGGCAATAAATGGGACTCAATATTATCAATAATACGCGGCATATTTTTAATCCGTAGGGTGCGATCTTCGATAGTGTAAACTAGCGATAATTATGGTGAGTGATTTTGGTTATGGTGGTGGGTTACTACTGAAGATAGATGTCGGGTTCGATCCCCCCTTCCCCCCTTGATAAGGGGGGGATTTGATAGTTTTTAACACCTAACTACTTAACTGAATTTACTTACTTAATCCAAATAGTTTTAACGTTGACAAATTCGCGAATACCTTCCACACTTAATTCCCGTCCAAAACCAGAACGTTTAATCCCCCCAAAGGGTAAACGAGGATCGGATTTAACCATACCGTTAATAAACACACAACCAGCCTCAATTTCGGTAATTAAACGCTCAATTTCTGCGGGGTTATTTGTCCAAGCACTAGAACCCAAACCAAAGGGACTATCATTAGCTAAAGCGATCGCTTCCTCGATATTTTTGACTCGAAATAGTAAAGCCACCGGTCCGAAAAATTCCTCTTTTTCCCCCGGAGAACCAGCAGGAATATCGGTTAAAATCGTCGGTAGATAGAAGTTACCTTTCCCCTCTAAACGTTGACCCCCCACAAGAACTTTACCACCCATAGCGACGGTTTTTTCCACTTGGGCGGCAATTTCCGAGACGATCGATAGCGTGGCCAAAGGACCAATATCAACAGTTTCATCGAGGGGATCACCAACTTTTAAAGCTTGGAATTTAGCCACCAATAACTGTTCAAATTGATCGGCGACAGTTTCCATAACAATAAACCGTTTGGCAGCGATACAAGTCTGACCATTATTTAACAATCTTGCCGTCACTGCCGTAGCCGCCGCTGCCTCGATATCGGCACTATCTAAAACGATAAAAGGATCACTACCTCCCAACTCCAAAACCACCTTTTTGATCTGTTTTCCTGCGGCGGCTGCTAAACTCATCCCCGCCGGTTCACTACCGGTTAAAGTGGCGGCTTTTACCCGTTCATCGTTAATTAAATCACTAACGCGATCGGCCCCGATCAAAAGAGTTTGAAAAGTGCCTTCAGGAAAACCAGCTTCTAATAAAATTCTTTCCACCGCTAAAGCTGATTGGGGAACATTAGAAGCGTGTTTGAGTAGGCCGACATTTCCCGCCATTAAAGCGGGAGCAGCAAAGCGAAATACTTGCCATAAAGGGAAATTCCAGGGCATAACCGCTAAAATTACCCCTAACGGTTGATAACGGACAAAACTGCGACTAGCATCGGTGGCAATCAACACATCTTCCAGATAACCGGCGGCATTATCGGCATAAAAACGACAAACCAAGGCACATTTGAGGACTTCTGCGATCGCTGACTTGATCGGTTTCCCCATTTCTAAAGTCATGGTTTTAGCCAATGCTACTTGATCCCGTTCCAAAATATCCGCCGCTTGCCGTAACCACTGTCCTCGTTGACTGATGGGGATCTGGCGATACTGCTGAAAAGTTGTCTCAGCTAGGGCCAATTTCGCCGCCAATTCCTCCGAGGTTAGAGGGGTAAAAGTCTTGAGAATTTCGCCAGTGGCAGGGTTAACTGAAGCGATACCCATATCCAATTGTCTCCTATCGAGCACTATATCTCTAGTTTAGTTCTCTGGTTGTACCGCTGCTGACATAATTCGATCGCTAATTGGATCGCCGCTTGCATACTCTGGGCCCTAGCGATGCCAAGGCCGGCGATATCAAAAGCCGTCCCGTGGTCTGGAGAGGTGCGAACAAAAGGTAAACCGATGGTAGTATTAACAGCACAGTCAAAAGCCATTAATTTCACGGGAATTAGACCCTGATCGTGGTATAATGCCAGATATGCGTCGGCGGTTTGCCCTGCACCGCTAAACCAAGCGCGTCCCGGTTCCACCCAAAGGGTATCGGGGGGGACAGGGCCGATTAATTGGGTTTGTGGGTATTGCTGCCCCATTGACTGCAGCCAAGGCTGTAACCAGTCCTTTTCTTCCCTTCCCAGTTTTCCCGCTTCGCCACTGTGGGGATTAAGGCCGGATATGGCGATTTTGGGGCGATCGATGCCGAAATCTAGCTTTAAAGACTCGATCAATAGGTCTAGTTTTCGGGTCATCAGATCGGGGTTAAGAGCATCGGGAACTTCTCGTAGGGGGATATGGGTAGTGGCGAGGAGAGTGCGTAAGTTATAGCCGGTGTGAGGGGATTTAGCGACGAATAGCATCCCATAACGGTTAATTCCCGCCATGGTAGCTAAAACCTCCGTTTGACCGGGGAAATCATAACCAGCCAACTGCCAACAGGATTTAGCGATCGGACCGGTGACAATACCGTCAAATTCGCCCTTGAGGGTGCGTTTTATGGCTTCTTGCAGGTAAAGAAAGCTAATTTCACCACTATGGGCATCCCCACGCCCGAAAACGATTTTTTCTTGATTGTAGGGCAAATCGATCAGAGAAAAGCGATCGAGGAGATAGGGATCGTGATAGGCTTTTTCGAGAAGCGTTCTGGTGCCGATTAGAGTAATCTGACAAATAGACGAGATTGGGGAATCGGCGATCGCTTTTAACACCACTTCAGGCCCAATTCCGGCGGGATCACCGACGGGGATAACTAGACGGGGAATAAAAGAGGCGGATTCCATAAATTTTGGCCGTCAATATTGCTAATTCTCCCGATTAATCTCATCGTTGACAATTATCAGGAGGGAATAAATCAGTAAACAATCTTCAGTTTACCTAAAATGTCGGATGAATGCCCCCGCTAAATTTTTTGACAAGACATCAACCTTTGCGGGGGATGAAATCCGACCAGGATATTGACTGCGAAGCACGATTTTAATACTACCATCTATGGGTAAACTGTGTTATAATTAAACGATCCAAGGGTCGAGGATTAATCAATGCTAGTCGTAGAAGCCAAGCTAAAAAACGGGACACC
>SFCA01000122.1:0-7296 GCA_007095475.1 Microcystis aeruginosa Ma_QC_C_20070703_M131
TGAGTTAAAAGTTAAACTTCAAGTTTTCATTCAGGACAAATGTACTGGTTAACTAATTTTTTGGGGAAAATTAGTTAACCCATCATTATAACATATAATTAATTTGCAAGAGTTCTATTATTAATCGTCCCCGTCACTGCGGTTGGTGTACCTATTGTATAACCAGTCCCGGTCGCGAGAGTTAAGACGACAGTTTCATTACTTTCAACAGTTGTGTCAGCAGTTGGGTCAACTGTTACAGTCGCCTTCGTAGCATTAGCCGCGAAAGTCACTGTCCCAGTTGTACTGGTGAAAGTTGCTGCACCGGTTTGAGTGTAATCTGTGCTAAAAGTAGCTGTTCCCCCAACTGTATAGTTAGCGGTTAAGGCGCTAGTTGTTACACCAGTACGGGTGAAGGTGTAAACCAAGTTGGTTGTTCCGTCTTCTGTCACACTTGCGGGAGAAACTGCTAGGGTGACACTGGTATCGTCATTGGTAATTGTTCCCGTGGCTGCGTTAGGAGTACCTATTGTATAACCTGTACCTGAAGTAAGAGTTAAGGCGACGGTTTCATTGCTTTCAACAGTAGTATCAGCAGTCGGGTCAACGATTACGGTAGCAGTAGTAGCATTAGCAACAAAGGTGACAGTATTGTTAGTCCCGCTGCGAGTGTAGTCGGTATTAAGAGTAGCTGTCCCTCCGAGGGTGTAATTGACTGTTAAAGCATTACTTGTTACTCCGCTACGGGTGAAGGTGTAAACCAGATTACTTGTCCCATCTTCAGTAACACTACTGGGAGCAACCGCAAGAGTGATACTGGGAGTGACAGGACCATTCGTAATCGTACCCGTCACTGGGGTGGTCGTACCTATCGTATAACCTGTCCCAGAAGCAAGGGTTAAAATAACAGTCTCATCGGGTTCAACTATGGTGTCAGGAGTGGGGTCAACTGTTACCGTAGCAGTGGATGAACCAGCAGCAAAGGTGACAGTATTGTTAGTCCCGGTACGAGTGTAGTCGGTATTTAAAGTCGCTGTCCCTCCGAGGGTGTAATTGACTGTTAAAGCATTACTCGTTACTCCGCTACGGGTGAAAGTATAGACTAAGTTGGTTGTCCCGTCTTCGGTGACGCTTGCGGGAGCAACAGCAAGAGTAATACTGGGAGCATCGACAGTTGGAACTTCAAATTTAACCAGATCAAAGCCTATTCCTCCACCACCAACAAATGCCAAAGAAGCATCAACAACAACTTTATATATCTTGCCTACATTTTGAATTTCAATTGGTGTACTTGGGGAAAGATTTCCTGTTTCAGTATATGTAGTGACTCCTAAAATTGTGTTGTCAAACCCATAAGCAGTGATTTTTACATTATTGCCACTTCCTCCCCATAAATCAGGAGAAATAGCAAAGTAATTTGTATATGCAGGTGTTGAACTGTTTACCGACGATACAAACTGGAAAGTTAAGGGTGCGTCATAATCAACTGATGATTCTAAACCAATTCCTCCAATCCCATTCACTCCAGATGCTGCATGGCCGAGTCCGTGATTAATTAGAGCCACTCCAGACATTAACACACCTGAAGGAGCATACTGATTTGTAATTTTAGCAGTAGAAGGAACAGAAGTACCTTGCCAAAAGCTTACAGAGGATAAACCTTGAGGTAAGGGAGATTCAAAATCAAGAATAGTGATAGATTGCAACGTATCGTCATCAGTAATCGTTCCCTGTCCTTGATTATCGGTTATGGTGACGTTACGACCATTGGTTTGTAAATTACTAAGATTGACGAAGAAAGTCTCGTTAGCTTCGACTTTAGTATCGCCATTGACAGCAACAGTAATCGTCTTAGAAGTCTCACCAGCATTGAAGATTAAGGGAGTAGTAGCAATCGCCGTATAATCGTTATCTGTTGTCGTAGCTGTACCGTCTGCGGTGGCGTAATTAACCGTTACTGCTGTATCAACTTGATTAGAAAGAGTGACAGTAAATACTGCATTAGTTGTCCCACTATTTCCTTCGGTAATTGTGACATCGCTAATCGCAATCGATGCACTGTCATCGTTATTAATCGTACCTTGACCTTGATTATCAGCTAAGATGACGTTACTGCCATTGGTTTGTAAATTACTGAGATTGAGGAAAAATGTCTCGTTGAGTTCAACTTGATTATCGCCATTGACTGGAACTGTAATCGTTTTAGAAGTTTCTCCCGGATTGAAGGTTAAGGTAGTGGTAGGAAGGGCGGTGTAATCGGTTCCGGCGGTGGCTGTACCGTTGGCGGTGGCGTAGTTGACGCTAACAACGGTACTGGCGGCACTAGAAAGGCTCACGGTAAAGACCGCGTTAGTGGTGCCGCTATTGCCCTCGGTCACGGTGACATCGTTGATAGTAAGAGAAATTGGGGGTTGAGAAACATCGGTAATGGTGACGGTGGCGGTGGTGGGGGTGGGGTCGGCATTGAGGAGGATTGATACGTTGTTGCTGCGACGGTTCGCTGTTACCAAGTCTAGTTTGCCGTCGCCGTTAAAGTCCCCTACCGTCACGGAAAAGGGACCATCCCCCGCAGTAAAGTTGGTGGCGGTACCAAAACTGCCCGTGCCAGTTCCTAATAGCACCGAGACGTCGCCGCTGCCATCTTTCGCCACAGCCAAATCGGATTGGCCGTCGCCGTTGAAGTCTCCTACTGTTACGGAATTGGCACTACTCCCCGCGGAAAAGTTAGTGGGGGCACCGAAACTGCCCGTGCCGGTTCCTAATAGCACTGAGACGGTCGTAGCCAAATCCAATTTGCCGTCGCCGTTGAAGTCTCCTACCGTCACGGAATCGGGATTATTCCCTACAGTAAAGTTAGTAGCGGTGCCAAAACTGCCCGTGCCGGTTCCTAATAGTACTGAGACGTCGGAGCCTCTCGTCGTAGCCAAATCCAATTTGCCGTCGCCGTTGAAGTCCCCTACTGTCACGGAACGGGGAAAATTCCCCACAAAAAAGTTAGTGGCAGTACCAAAACTGCCTGTACCGGTTCCTAATAGCACTGATACGTTTTGGCTACTATTGTTCGCCACAGCCAAATCGGATTTGCCGTCGCCGTTGAAGTCCCCTACTGTCACCGAAGTGGGAAAACCCCCCACGGAAAAGTTAGTGGCAGTACCAAAACTGCCTGTACCGGTTCCTAAGAGGATTGAGACACTACCGCCAGCGTTACTGTTTGCCGTTACCAAGTCTAGTTTGCCGTCGCCGTTGAAGTCTCCTACCGTCACGGAATCGGGATTAGTCCCTACAGTAAAGTTAGTAGCGGTGCCAAAACTGCCCGTGCCGGTTCCTAATAGCACCGAGACGTTGTTGCCGCCACGGTTCGCCACAGCCAAATCCAATTTGCCGTCGCCGTTGAAGTCCCCTACTGTCACGGAATAGGGACGATTCCCCACGGTAAAGTTAGTAGCAGGATTAAAGATGGCGCTGGAGTTGGCACCGAGGATGTAGTCTCCCCCCGATGTCAGATTGACTTTGACGGTTTCGTTGGGGTCATTGACCGCATCGGATACGGCGACCACGTTGAGGGTGGCGGTGGTGGCTCCGGCGGCGATGGTGAAGGTGTTGGCGGTTACTGCGGTGATATTTGTGCCAGCAGTGAGGGAATAGTCGGTGGCAAGGGTGGCGGTACTGCCTGTAGTGTTGAAGTTGACCACTATCCCACCCGTGGGCGCGGGGGTGTCTAGGGTGATGATAAAGGTGCCGATGGTTCCCCCTTCTACGGGGTTGGTGCCGGAGGCGATGGTGATTTTGGGGCGCTCATCATCATTGGTAATCGTTCCCTGACCTTGATTATCAGCTAGGGTGACATTACTGCCATTGGCTTGTAAATTGCTGAGATTGAGGAAAAATGTCTCATTGAGTTCAACTTGGTTATCGCCATTGACTGGAACTGTAATCGTTTTAGAAGTTTCTCCCGGATTGAAGGTTAAGGTGGTGGGAGGAATAGCGGTGTAATCGGTTCCGGCGGTGGCTGTACCGTTAGCGGTGGCATAATCGACGCTCACAACCGTACTAGCAGCACTAGAAAGGCTCACGGTAAAGACCGCGTTAGTGGTGCCGCTATTGCCTTCGGTAACGGTTACGTCGTTGATAGTAAGAGAAATAGAGGGGTCGGTAATGGTGACGGTGGCGGTGGGGTCGGCATTGAGGAGGACTGAGACGTAGCTGCTGTTAGCGTTCGCCGTTGCCAAATCGGATTTGCCGTCGCCGTTGAAGTCTCCTACCGTCACGGAAGTGGGACTACTCCCCACAGCAAAGTTAGTGGCGGTGCCAAAACTACCCGTGCCGGTTCCTAATAGCACTGATACGTTGTTGCCACCGTTCAAGTTCGCCGTTGCCAAATCGGATTTGCCGTCGCCGTTGAAGTCTCCTACCGTCACGGAAGTGGGACGACTCCCCACGGAAAAGTTAGTGGCGGGTCCAAAACTGCCCGTGCCGGTTCCTAATAGTACCGATACGCTGTTGCCCAAATAGTTCGCCGTTGCCAAATCGGATTTGCCGTCGCCGTTGAAGTCCCCTATTGTTACGGAACCGGGAGTAATCCCCACGGAAAAGTTAGTGGCGGTGCCAAAACTGCCCGTGCCGGTTCCTAATAACACTGAGACGTAGCTGCTGTTAGCGTTCGCCACAGCCAAATCGGATTTGCCGTCGCCGTTGAAGTCCCCTACTGTCACGGAACGGGGAAAACTCCCCACGGAAAAGTTAGTGGCGGTGCCGAAACTGCCTGTACCGGTTCCTAATAACACCGATACGTTGTTGCTGTACAAGTTCGCCGTTGCCAAATCGGATTTGCCGTCGCCGTTGAAGTCCCCTACCGTCACGGAAAAGGGACGAATCCCCACGGAAAAGTTAGTGGCGGGTCCAAAACTGCCCGCGCCGGTTCCTAATAGCACCGAGACGTTGTTGCCGTAACGGTTCGCCACAGCCAAATCGGATTTGCCGTCGCCGTTGAAGTCCCCTACCGTCACGGAAATGGGACTACTCCCCACGGAAAAGTTAGTGGCGGGTCCAAAACCGCCCGCGCCGGTTCCTAATAGCACTGAGACGTTGTTGCTGTTAAAGTTCGCCACAGCTAAATCGGATTTGCCGTCGCCGTTGAAGTCCCCTACCGTCACGGAAAGGGGACCAGTCCCCACGGAAAAGTTAGTAGCACTATTAAAGCTTGCGCTAGGGTTGTAACCCAGAATGTAGTCTCCCCCCGATGTCAGGTTGACTTTGACGGTTTCGTTGGGGTCACTTACCGCATCGGATACCGCGACGACGTTGAGGGTGGCGGTGGTGGCTCCGGCGGCGATGGTGAAGGTGTTGGCGGTTACTGCGGTGATATTTGTGCCAGCAGTGAGGGAATAGTCGGCGAGAATGGTGGCGGTACTGCCTGTAGTGTTGAAGTTGACCACTAACCCACCCGTGGGCGCAGGGGTGTCTAGGGTGATGATAAAGGTGCCGACGGTTCCCCCTTCTACGGGGTTGGTGCCGGGGGCGATGGTGATTTTCGGGGTGGTATTGAGGAGGACTGAGACGTTGTTGCTGTTAGAGGTTGCCGTTGCCAAGTCAGATTTGCCGTCGCCGTTGAAGTCCCCTACCGTCACGGAACGGGGAAAACTCCCCACAGTAAAGTCAGTGGCGGTGCCGAAACTGCCCGTACCGGTTCCTAATAGCACTGATACGCTGTTGCCAAAATAGTTCCCCGTTGCCAAATCGGATTTGCCGTCGCTGTTGAAGTCTCCTACCGTCACGGACAAGGGATAACTCCCCACAGTAAAGTTAGTGGCGGTGCCGAAACTGCCCGTACCGGTTCCTAATAGCACTGATACGTTGCCGCTGTTAAAGTTCGCCGTTGCCAAATCGGATTTGCCGTCGCCGTTGAAGTCCCCTACCGTCACGGAAGTGGGACTAATCCCCACGAAAAAGTTGGTGGCGGGTCCAAAACTGCCCGTACCGGTTCCTAATAGCACCGAGACATTGTTGCTGTTACCGTTCGCCACAGCCAAATCGGATTTGCCGTCGCTGTTGAAGTCCCCTACCCTCACGGAAAGGGGACTAGCCCCCACAGAAAAGTTAGTGGCGGTGCCAAAACTGCCCGTGCCGGTTCCTAATAACACCGAGACGTTGCCGCTGATATAGTTCGCCACAGCCAAATCGGATTTGCCGTCGCCGTTGAAGTCCCCTACCGTCACGGAACGGGGAACACTCCCCACAATAAAGTTAGTGGCAGTACCGAAACTGCCCGTACCGGTTCCTAATAGCACTGAGACGGTGCCGTTGAAATTGTTCGCCACAGCCAAATCGGATTTGCCGTCGCCGTTGAAGTCCCCTACTGTCACGGAAAAGGGTTCATTCCCCACAGTAAAGTTAGTGGGCGTGCCAAA
This sequence comes from Microcystis aeruginosa Ma_QC_C_20070703_M131, assembly GCA_007095475.1. Taxonomy (GTDB): domain Bacteria; phylum Cyanobacteriota; class Cyanobacteriia; order Cyanobacteriales; family Microcystaceae; genus Microcystis; species Microcystis aeruginosa_I. Next base: position 6,387 of record SFCA01000122.1, read on the forward strand.
ACTGCCCGTGCCGGTTCCTAATAGCACCGAGACGTTTTGGCTGATGCGGTTCGCCACAGCCAAATCGGATTTGCCGTCGCCGTTGAAGTCCCCTACTGTCACTGAATAGGCAGAACTCCCCACAGTAAAGTTAGTAGGGGTACTAAAGGCCATTTCCACACTAATCGCTTGCCCATCAACCGTAATAGTCGCCGCGTCATTTTCCTCTCGTATCGCCGCGATTTGCTCCCCTGTCAGCACTTCTCCCCGCACCAGCGCCGAAAATAACTGCCCCTCATCCCCCGGCGTATCGCTGCTATTGATTTGCGCGTCGATAAAATGCCCAATTTCTTCTAATAACACCGCGCTGAGGGTGGTAGCGTCCCCCGAATCAATCAGGGTTTGAGAGATATAAATCTTATTAATACTGCTGGAATATGCGCCGAAAATCCCTGAATTGCCAAGGTTTTGAACTGTAATAGGGGGAAGTTGACTAAAATCTCGACTTTGCCACTGCTGTCGTAATTGCGTCGCTTTAACCACATCATAGTTTGTGCCAAAAGCAGTTTCTAAATTTGCCCAAAAACCATCAGATTGAGCGAAATCGAACAAAATATCGTAAACAGCAGGAAGGCTCGGCAACAGGGTAGAAGTCATGACATTGAACGCAAAAGACGACTGGTGCTATTTTATGCAAAAAATCGCCAATCTTTCAAGGGTGCTATGACAAAAATTAACATTTATACAAGAAAACGGGTTTCTCGAAGGAACCCGTTTTCTAGATATTAGGATAAGATTATTGGATTCTTGCGAAAGACTGCTTAAATTCTGCGAGAGAATTAGCGGTAGCTGCTAATTTAACAATCTCTTGTAATGTAGATAGTACCGAAACTTTATTCAGGTATTGTTCCACATCTAAAGGAACTTCACC
>SFCA01000123.1:0-9884 GCA_007095475.1 Microcystis aeruginosa Ma_QC_C_20070703_M131
AGAGTCAGACTTAAGCAATTAAGCGTTTTTCGGTGAAGCGTCAACCCCGTTCAGCGACCACCCTAAAAAAGTGGCGTGGTGAGGAATCGCCGTCCGTTTTACGGCGGCGAGGATGTCAAACACCATAATTGTGGCAATCATTTCTATTATGGCGCGACCTGCTTCTGCATCTGCAATTTGCTGTTGAGTTCGTGCCAGTAAATAGCGAGCTTTTTCCGGTGCTTGGGTTTCTTCCACAGTAGTGAGTACCATTAAGGCAACTCCTAGGGGTAACTGCTAGACATCTCCAAAAATTATAACTCAGTCACAGCCTGCTTTTGGTTTATGTACTAACTAAACAGTTCGATCGCTGGAATGTATATCTATCGTTGCTAATTCAATTTCACTGAAAAAAAGAGAGGAAACCCGCGCCTCCTACCGCGTTCCCAGGTTCTACCTGGGAACGCTATTTTCAGGTTCTACCTGAAGAACAATACGCCAATTCAAAAATGAAACGCATCAACCTCAAGAGTTGACAAAGAAAGGCTCATCAGCTACTGTCTGAGCCTTATCGGAAGTTAACGACGGCGGGTCAGTTCAGCCGTTAGACTGCCAATTTCTTGGTCAAGATAGTTCCGGTTACTTTTGGGCAGGTGCTATAGTATAGTGAGGTTTGTAAATGGTTTCTCCCATGAAAAATAAAGCCATTATTGTGCTGGGGGCGGTTGCCGCTCTTGGGTTGGCTGCAACCTCAACTTTACTTATGACACGTCCATCTGGAAATTCTCCAGATTCCGCCTCTGCTCAATTTTCTCCCAACGGCATGGGTGGGATGCATCATATGCAGGTCAGTAGCGAGTTTAACTATCTTGCCCAAATGATTCCCCACCATCAGGAGGCAATCGATACCGCCCAGGTTATTCTGGCACGCACTAGTCGTCCTGAGATGAGGCAGTTTGCTCAAAAGATCATTCAAGTGCAAACTGCTGAAATTGCTCAGATGAAAAACTGGCTCAACCAGTGGTATCCCGGAAGGAATATTAGCGTCTCCTACGTTCCCATGATGCGCGATCTGAGTCAACTTCAGGGCGATGCCCTAGATCAAACTTTTTTACAAGATATGATTAAACATCATATGGGAGCCGTGATGATGTCGCAAATGCTCCTGAATCATAATCTGGTGAAGCATCAGCCTGTCCGGCCCTTTGCTGAGAACATTGCCACTAGCCAGCGCCAGGAAATTCAGCAGATGCAAACTTGGTTGATGGCTTGGTTTGGTGATCGCAATCCAATGGGTGGGATGCATCATTAGCTGGTAGTGCGATCGCAATTTTGTCGGGTGCGTTCCCTAATGCCAGTACGCTTAACTGATACAGAAGTTCTGGTGTTCCCTAACACCAGAGACTTATCGCCTCAAAATAAAGATAACTGCTATATCCTTCTGTTCACTTTAAAATAAAACTGTTAGCTTGCTGGGGATTGAGAGTGACAATCCCAAAATCTCTACCTAAACCCTTCCCTTTCGAGGTAAATATTTCATGAGCCAAACGATCACATCTTCTTCCTTAAAAGCTAGTTTAGCCCCCAATCCCACTAGAGCAGCAACGGTGGACGATGGGGGAAATGTGCTAGGGGAATTTCTGCAAGAAACTCTGGCCATGACTAAACGTCTGTTCATCCAATTACAACGTCGTCCTTCAACCCTAATCGCGGGGGTAATTCAGCCCTTTATGTGGCTGATTTTATTTGGAGCTTTATTTTATAATGCCCCCCAGGGTCTATTCGGCAACGATCTCAGTTATGCTAAATTTCTCGCCCCCGGAGTGATTGTCTTTACCGCTTTTTCTGGGGCCCTCAATGCCGGTTTGCCGGTAATGTTCGATCGAGAATTTGGCTTCCTTAACCGTCTCTTGGTAGCGCCTTTAACCACTCGTTACTCGATCGTGGCCGCTTCTACCATCTATATTATCGTCCTCAGTTTCATCCAAACCGCCTCGATCGTGGCTGCTAGTGCCTTTTTAGGGGCAGGATTGCCCAGTTTAGCCGGATTAGGTGCGATCGCTTTGATTGTTTTCCTAATAGTTTTGGGTATGACTGCCTTAAGTCTCAGTTTAACCTTTGCTCTCCCTGGACATATCGAATTAATCGCCGTCATTTTTGTCACCAATTTACCGCTTTTATTTGCCAGTACCGCCCTCGCTCCCTTAAACTTTATGGCAGATTGGTTAAAAGTAATCGCCAGTCTCAACCCCCTCACCTATGCGATCGAACCGATCCGTTATATTTATTTCAATCAGCACTGGTCTTTTGATAGCATAGTCTTACAAACCCCTTGGCTTGACCTCAATTTCTTGACAGTTTTAGCCTTGCTCTTAGCTTTTGATCTGCTAATCCTTTTAGCAATTCAGCCCTTACTTCGTCGTCGTTTTGCTTAAATCAGTTATCAGTTATCAGTCATCAGTTATCAGTTATCAGTTATTAGTTTACTGTTCACTGATAAGCTTGTAACTTTCTCACCACCAAAAACAAGATAATTTTCTGAGGAGTTAGTTAGATTATGAATACTCAAAAAATGTTGATCAAATCCTCTTTATTCCTAGCTACTATTTTATTAGTCGGGGCTGATTTTAATCCGCAAGTGTTAGCTCAAAGCTTGAACCCCAGTCAGCCGGATTATCAAAAAAATGAACGTAGTTCCGATGGCAGGGATGCTCTCGGTGGTTTTGATCCTTTAGACTTGATTCATAATAGTAATTTTCGCCGTAGCCGGGACGGATCGGAGTTTCAGGAAGATACTCGCAATAATATCAACCAAGCGGCTGAGGAGTTTAAACGCCAGCAAAGAGAACAACTGGAAAATCTGCAAAATTCTGCCCCAGAAACCAAATAAAACCCCTTTTTGATTTGCCTTTTGCCCATCCTAACCAGGAGGTTGATTTTGTCCTATTGCTTAGTATATATGATCGCTAAGTGCAGATGATCTGAGAAAGACCGATAACTGAAGAGCATTGGGGGGTTTATCTTACACGAATTTATATTAAACTTAGGATTGGTTTATTGAATTATCGTCTTATTAAAACTGTGGAAGTAATGGAAATCGGGCAAAAAGTCAAGGTCTGTCGCTTAAGAGACCGCGTTAACTCGGACGTAGCGGGTAAATTGGGTAAAGTGGGTGTCATCAAAAATTTTAAGATGACCGATGGCAGCGGTGTTGGTGCTGTTGTCCAGTTCGATGATAAGACCGCTACTTGGTTTTTTGAAGATGAACTCAAACTCATCTAAATATAACGCTTAGGAATTAACTATGTCCTTAATTTTGACCTTTTTGGGCAAGGGGGGCAGCGGTTGCAGTACAATAGCGATCGCTTCGGCAAAGAAAATGGCTGGTCTGGGGTCAAAAGTTCTCTTGGTCGGTCAGGATCCTAGCCCTGCTTGGGGATTACTCCTCAAGGCCTCCCCTAGCTCCTCCATTACGGAAATTGCCCCCAATCTCTCGGCTGTGCAGCTTAGTAGTACACACTTACTAGAAAAAAGTTGGGAAGAAGTCAAGGAATTAGAAAAGCAGTATTTGCGTTCTCCCACCTTGAAAAATGTTTATGGTCAAGAGTTGGGCGTTTTACCCGGAATGGACCAAGCTCTAGCCTTAAATTTCCTGCGGGAACAGGATAAAAGCGGAAATTACGATGTCATCATCTACGACGGCAGCGGAGATATCAACAGTCTGCGAATGTTGGCGATTCCAGAGGTGGGCAGCTGGTATTCACGGCGTTTTCGGCAGGTTTTCAGTGATTCCGAGATTGGTCGCACCCTTTCTCCCTTTTTCCAACCGATCGCCGCTGCCGTGCTGAATTTCTCCTTTAATCCCGATGGTTTGGGGAAGAAGGCCGATAATAACATTTTAGACGAGGGGCGCTCGGCTTTAGCCGATCCTCGGCGAGTTTTAGCCTATCTAGTCACCAATGATGATCCAATTGCGATCGCAGATGCCAAATATCTTTGGGGTGGGGCGCAGCAAATCGGTTTAAATGTGGGGGGAGTGATTTTTAATCGCTGTCAGAGTGCTACGGAGGATTTTGCCCCGCTGCCGGCGGCGATTTTACCCGACCGTCAAGGAGAAGATTGGCAGGAGTTAATCGCCGAGTTACCCAATTTTCTCACGGTGCAGCCGCCCAAACCGTTAATAATCGATACGGCAGCCGGTCAGGTCAAGGTTTATTTACCCGGATTCGAGAAAAAACAGGTAAAACTGACGCAATCGGGTCCAGAATTAACCATCGAAGCGGGAGATCAACGGCGTAATATTGATGTACCACCGCCTCTGACCGGACGAGCGGTAAAAGGGGCCAAATTCCAAGACGGTTACTTAATTATTTCTTTTTAAGGGATTATGTCAAACACCGAGATAGAAAACAAGGACGAGCGAGCGGCCAAAACTCGCCAATTATTGGGCATGAAAGGGGCCTCATCGGCAGAAACTTCCCTCTGGAAAATCCGCTTACAATTGATGAAGCCGATCACTTGGATTCCCCTGATTTGGGGAGTTGTCTGTGGGGCTGCTTCATCGGGGAATTATACTTGGTCTTTAGAAGATGTCTTAAAAGCGGCCACCTGTATGTTACTTTCTGGTCCATTGATGACTGGTTATACCCAAACTTTAAATGATTTTTACGATCGAGAAATCGATGCAATTAATGAACCCTATCGCCCGATTCCTTCGGGGGCAATTTCTATTCCGCAAGTAGTCGGCCAGATTTTGGTTTTATTAGCGGCTGGGTTAGGAATAGCCTATCTTCTCGATCGCTGGGCCGGTCATGATTTCCCGATCATGCTCTGTTTAACCCTATTTGGTTCTTTTATTGCCTATATTTATTCAGCACCACCTTTAAAATTAAAACAAAATGGTTGGCTAGGAAATTATGCCCTCGGTGCTAGTTATATAGCATTACCTTGGTGGGCAGGTCACGCCCTTTTTGGTCAGTTAAATTGGACAATTATGCTCCTAACCCTCATCTATAGTCTAGCGGGGTTAGGCATTGCTGTAGTTAATGACTTTAAAAGTGTGGAAGGTGACGAAAAATTAGGCTTAAAATCCTTGCCAGTTATGTTTGGAATTACGACTGCCGCTTGGATTTGTGTGATTATGATCGATGTTTTTCAAGCGGGAATTGCTGGCTACCTGATTAGTATTCATCAGAATCTTTATGCCGCTATCTTAATGTTATTAATTATCCCTCAGATCACTTTCCAAGATATGTATTTTCTGCGAGATCCGCTCAAAAATGATGTCAAATATCAAGCCAGCGCCCAGCCTTTTCTAGTGTTAGGAATGTTGGTGACAGGTTTGGCTTTAGGTCAGGGGATACTCTGAAGATTGTAGTTAATAAAAACAGGAAATATCCAGTTTATGGGACATTATCGCCTTGCATTGGGCTTCTGTTTAAGGTAACTTGAGCGGTCAAGGGGGGTGAAAATGGATTTTCGGTTCGATCCCCCCTTAATCCCCCCTTGATAAGGGGGGTGCCGATCCCGCCTTGATAAGGAGGGTATCTAACAATTTTTAATACCTACCTACTTAGCTCGATCACCAGTCTTTTCGTTACAATCAAGAGGGAATCGATGCTGGGGGAAAAATTACTTTTTTTTCTTCCCTGCGATTCGGCATTCTTGACGAACTAATCAAGAATAGTTTCTGTTTAACAAGATTGATTGAGACAAGTATCTCGAATCCTAGTAACCATGAGTAATACCAGTAACTTTCGTCAAGCTTTACGCGAGGCCAAAAGCCAAGCTCTTATCGGCCCCAATGTTATCCCCAAGGCCCTGCCCTATCTCGGTGGCGGTCTAATTTTGACTGCGGTGGGAACCTATGGCGGTTTAGGTGTGATCCAATCCTATCCCCAGATTTTCTTCCCGACTTTCTTTGTCGCCCTGGTTGCCGAGATTATTTTATTTTTTGTCGCCCGTAATACTGCCGAAAAAGGCAATACAGGCACTGCTCTGCCCCTGCTGACTCTCTATAGTCTTCTTTCTGGCTATACTCTCAGTGGAATCGTCTATGTAGCCCTAGGTACTTCCGGTGTTGGTTTGCGAGGAGTGGCAATTGCTGCCCTCGGTTGCGGCATTGCTTTTGTGTTGGGACGGAATATCGGCTCGAATCTGTCGGAAAAAGATGGTTTAGCCCTGACTCAAACCGTTAGCATCGGTATTCTCGCTCTATTTATTGTTATCATTGGTCAGCTAATTTTCTCTATCTTTGGTGGCGCTACTCCCACCTGGTTAGAAATCGCTATTTCCGGCATCGGGGTTTTCTTGTTTGCTGGCTCCGCAGTGGTGGACTTTTACATCTTGCCCCGTACCTACAGAGATGAGCAGTATCTCAGTGCTGCTTTATCGATGTATTTGACCTATATCAACCTATTTATCTTTATTCTGCGCCTTTTAATCGCTCTTAACGGTCGGGATTAGGGCAAATAGGGAGGAGTTAGAAATTAGTTACAACCTAAGTTCTAACTCCGCTAGAATAGTAAAGAAATGTAAACAGCCTGTAAAGATTATGACTGAACCACAACCGACTCAAACCCCCAAATTAGAAGATCCCAAATTTGGCTTTAATGACTATGCCGAGCGCCTCAACGGTAGGGCTGCTATGATTGGTTTTGTGATCACCCTGTTGATCGAGTATCTAACTGGCCAAGGTCTGTTATCTTGGTTAGGGTTACAGTAGTTTTTTAGGCTTTTTTAGGCATTCTAGGGGAAATACAGCCTTGAGTGTTAGTTAACGCATACAGGCTTGATGATTTTCCCCGTAGAATCCTTGCAAGACCGAATCACCTCGCTGTTGTGGTGTGCCGTGGGAGCGGTTGGGGGCCTCAAAATCGCCCACTTCCGAGGCCGCTTCCGCTAGAAGTTTTCCCGCTATTATATAATCCTGTTTGGATAAACCTCTCGCTTCGGTAAATAACCAGGAAAGGGTATCTCCAGCGAGACAATCGGCCTGTAATTCAATGCCGATGCTCATTCCACCTTCATCGATGCCACCGATACCCCGATTCCACTGAACAGCGTGAGCAGCCTCGTGAGCGACAGCGTAAAGGGGAAATAGGGGATTATCGCTAATACCAGTAACTTGCTTGAGATTGACGTAGATTGTATTATCTACAGTGCAGAAAGCCGCTAGGGAAATTACCCCGCAGGGAGTGGTTATCGGGCCATTGCTTAACAAATACTTAAAATTGATCTGGTGTAATTGAGCCGTATATTCAATTACCGCTTCTAGGGCATCCGTAATATCGTCTGCTTGCGCTCTCTGGGCTAGAGGGGAGAAAATCAAGAGGGAACTACAAGAAACAGCAGATATCAGGGATAATAACCGTTTACGGCCAGAGTTAGGTTTCATGATACTAACAAAGTCGGGAGTAAGGGAGAAGTTTAATTGATCTGAATTAGCCTACCGCTACTAAGTAAGTGGTTTCAATTAAATTGAAGATAGATTTTGTCTTTGATCCCCCCCTACCCCCCTTGATAAGGGGAGTGCCGATAGGCGGGGGGAGCTGACAATTTTTAACGCCCACCTACTTATCAAAATTCTAAAGGCTATACCTAGTACTTCAAGGGAAAATACAGAATTTATGCGGCTTTTGATCGAAGTTGACAGAATTTCTCGTCAAGGTTTAGGAAATTAATTTGGCACGACCACTGATTGTGTTGAAAATATGTCCGTCAGTCAGGCAAAAAGCTCCCCACCCTTATCATTTTGTACAAATGTACTAAAAATTCTAGCAGAAGTCGGGCAAGGGGGAAGGGGATAATTTTCCCTTTGATAAGTAAGCTGTTGACTATCTAAATTACTCGTTAAGATTGCAGGGGAGCGGGGAGCGGGGACAAGTAGTTTGAACACTTGTACTAAACTTTCCAATACGCAGTTTAAATTCAGTACAGCTTATTGCCTTCAAGCCATGTTTTTAAATCTCGTTCCGGTTTGGCCACATTGAATAAATGTAAACCAAAATCCTCTGAAATATCTTGACAAATTTTCACTCCTCTGATACTGTTGCCTTTTTCATCTAAAAGGGGCGAAAAAGTTCCAATTCCCAACTGATGGGGAACTACTGCCGTAATTCCGCCCCCGACACCGCTTTTTGCTGGTAATCCCACCCGATAGGCCCATTCTCCCGAAGCGTCGTACATTCCACAGGTAAGCATAACACTGATCACATCTTGAACGTAGTGTTCATCGATCGCCCGTATTCCTGTGATTGGGTTGACACCGCCATTAGCTAAGGTAGCAGCCATCAGAGCTAAATCGTGAGCATGGACGAGGATGGCGCATTGTTGACAGTAAAGATCCAGGGTTTCTTCAATTTTATCGCTAACCATGCCAAAATTTAGCATCAGATAGGCCATGGCCCGATTGCGATTGCCGGTGGATTTTTCCGAGAGAAAAACGGGGACATTAATCTCGTGATCCCTACCCGTATAGCGTTTGAACATCTCTAAAATACGTTTTAGCCTTTCCGTGGCATTCTGTCCGGTGATTAAATCCGTAGTAGCGATCGCACCAGCATTAACCATAGGATTATAGGGACGATTGGTTTTTTCATCGAGAATAATCGAGTTAAAAGCTTCCCCCGTGGGTTCAACACCGACTTTACTGTTAACGTATTCCCTTCCGTGATCTTCTAGAGCTAATCCAAAGACAAAAGCTTTAGAAATCGATTGTACTGTAAAGGTTTGCTGACAGTCTCCCACCTCAAAAATCTGACCATCAGTGGTAATTACAGAAATACCAAACCATTCTGGAGCTGCTAGGGCTAATTCCGGAATATAATCGGCGATATTCCCCGTCTGTAAATCAGAGTATTTTGCGTGAAGATAGTTAAGATAGTTCTGAAAAGGATAGACCAACTCTTGTCCGGAATTGACGGGACTAATAAAATCTTTTGGGGAGACCATAGGGTAGTATAGCAGTTATCCTAATAATGATTGACAAAGTTGTGTTTTTGGGGAGTCAGTCCCTAGTGTTCAGTTGTCTCTATTGGAGCATTATTGTAAGCTGTTGACTATCTAAATTACTGGTTAATATTGCCGTCGATAATTGTTGTTCACTTGCCACTCTAGAGACGTTAATAGGCACATCTCTAGAGAATTTCTGTAATCCCTAATTAACTTCTCGAACCGCGATAAATGCGATCAGCTTGGGAGGGTTCTAAATAAGTATAGCCCGGTTTTTGGGTTGAGGAGCCATTCTTTTTCGCCACAGTATTAACCGCAGGAGTCGCTTTTTTTACGTCCGCATGAGTCCTGATATAATCCTCAGAAATCTTGAAGGGATGACTATTGGGAAGGTGACGACTGGGGGGTAAATTTTCTTCTGGTTCGGGATGGGTAATTTTACTATGGGGAGCGACAAAATCGTGTAGGATGGGATCATAGGCTAAAATTTCGCCGGTTTCAATGCGAAAAATCCAACCGTGTAGGGACAATTTACCCTGATGTAATCGGGAACGAATAATTGGATAGGTTTGCAAATTACTTAACTGATTGAGAACATTTTCTGCTACTGTCACCTCGATTAGTTCTTCTCCTTCTAGTTCTTTGTAATTATCCTTAACTAAACGTCGAGTAGCTTCTGCTTGCTTTAACCAATCGTAAACTAAAGGCATTTCCTCGGCCAGACTCTGCAATTTTAATAAACCTTTGATCGCTCCACAATGGGAGTGACCGCAGATAATCACTTGCTCGATGCCGAGAGCGTTGATAGCATATTCTATAGATGCACCTTCACCACCATTGGTTGCTCCGTAGGGAGGAATTATATTTCCCGCATTACGAATTACGAATAATTCCCCCACCTCCGCTTGGGTAATTAGGTTAGGATCGATACGGGAATCGGAACAGGTGATAAA
>SFCA01000124.1:0-25771 GCA_007095475.1 Microcystis aeruginosa Ma_QC_C_20070703_M131
CCACAAAAGCGTTTAAACTCTTCTGGATTCAAATTTTTTACTTTTTCGTAAGTCATTGTTTTTCTGAGTGTTTTACTTTATTTTACATAATCAGTTCCTATTTTTGCAGGAGGTCTAATTTTCATGGCTGCAGAGAAGGCTTTTTGAGAGGACTTCCCATCTTTATGGCTTCTAATTGGCTCAGTTGACACTTTTCGCTGCACTTAAGCTTCTAGCTAAATTATATATCTCCCCTCTCCCCTCTACAATAATTACTCGCAGCCAGAAATACGTTGGGTAATATCATAGTTTGTGCTTTTTGTCAAAAAAACTTTTTTTTTGCAATAAAACTACATAAAAAAAAGATCATCGTTGTGGGTGAAATTGACTGATTTACCCGTCTTAATTAGGATCACTTTCTAGGTGTGGCAAGGGTTTCAACTATTGCTGCTCAAAAAAGCACAAAATAACCCACTATGAAATTCTATCAAATCGCTGTAACCATTACAACATCGTTGTTAAATAAAAATCTTTCTCAATTAATTCTTAAGAATTTGTAAATATTGCGGAATGTTAATTTAAATATTCTCAAGTTTTTACCGTCAATCAATAATTTTGGCTTATCTTTGTGCAACATTGGGTTAGGATTCAGGATTCTCCGAGTCAGGATTCTCCGAGTCAGTATTCAGGAGATTGTTTTTATTTATTCTCCCCTCTCCCTTCTCCCTTCTCCCCACTTCCCTCTCCTATTTTGACTTAATTCGCCGAATTGCCACCACTGCCGGCCGGGGAGGTTGATTAACTTGACCACTAGGCCAATTCGACCCTAGGGGTACTTGTCGTATTTGTTCAAATTCCTGCCCATTAGTGGTTTTCAGGGCAAATTTACGGTTTTCAAAGGCTAAATCTCGACGAATTCCCCCCGCTTCTCCCGGATGTTGTACTGCCAAAAATAACGTCTCTTGGTCGGGAGTAAAGTACAATCCCGTTAATTCCGCATCCATGGGAGCGATAGCAAAAGGATAGGGATGCTCTTGACCCTTGGCAAACACCCAAGCGCTATTATTACCAAAAATCCCCAATAAATCCCGTTGACTAACTGGAACACCTTGGGGATAACGAGTTTTCATCTCTCGATTTAACCCACCCGTGGAAATATCGCTAACCATCCAGAGATTTCCCTGTTTATCGAAAGCGAGGTTATCGGGATTAGAAAAACCCTGACCTTTCTCTGTCGGTTCCCCTCCGTAAGCGACCACATCCCAACGAAAACTTAAGGAAGCAGCATCGTTATTATCTTCCCTTAAGCTGATAATCCAACCAAATTCGTAGGGGATTTCACCATTTGGCCCCTTAAATATCTCCTTATCGGCCCCTCCCTCCGCTTCACTGGGACTACCAGAGGTAAAGGTCATATATAAAGTGCCATTCTCGTCCACTTCCGCATCTTCCGGCCGACCAGTACAAGTGACCCCAACAGCGTTAGCGGCAAAATGAGCATCGATGAGAATTGCTCCCTGTTTTTCCGTCCCATTACCTTCATACAGGTCTGCGAGAGTCTTATATTTAGCTTTGTAGGCTAGAATCTCCTCATCGTCCTTAAATAGCAGTAATTTAGTCTCATTGACCGTTCTTTCGGGATTCGGCAAAGCTACCACCCCATCCCCGCGACTAGCAGCAATTTGACTCGGTAGGACGGGATTTATCTCCGTGTCGGGATTTAAAGGTATCCAATAACCGGTTTGATCGGGGTTGAATTTGGCCCCGTAGAGCATTCCCTTTTCTAGGAGTTTTGAGTTATTTTTGTCTTTAATATCGCTAATTTTGCCCTCGGAAACGAATTTATAGACATGACCGCCTCTGCGATCGCAACCTGAATAAACCGCCAAGGATTGCCCCGTTTGAGCGAGAAAAGCGACCGCTTCATGGCGAAAACGCCCTAACCAAGTGTGTTTTGTGCCATAATCGTCGGGATTGGCTGGATCCACCTCCACCATCCAACCGTATTTATTTCCCGCTAACCCAAAGACGTTACCCCGGCCATCCACTTCCCCACTATTGAGAATAAAGGGAGTAGTATCGGGATGCAAAGAGGAACCGTCTTTTAACACTACCTCCGTCACTTGGTCTTGAAAGTTTTCCTCGGCACTAAATACGGTCCCCCAGGGAGTTGTTCCCCCGGCGCAATTTTGAAATGTTCCGATAATTTTTGCCCCTAATCCGTCATCGTAGCCAAGTTTATTGGTTTTGGTAAAAATTGCTACAGCAGGGCCAGTCGCTTTCAGGTACTGGCCGTCCTTTAGTCCAGAAATACCGGTAATGCGGCGATCGGCTTTACCATAGGTACGTTGCCATTTTCCCGTTTGATCTTTAGCCAAGGAAATTACGCCAATTCCCTGATCAATTAAGCCTTCTAGGGAGATTTCCTCGATTTTTGCCTTTAAGCCAGCATCTTGCAGGCGATAGGCGGCAATTTCACCCTTTTCATTCGTTTTTTCCCGTACTTCCTTGACGGGTAGGGTTTTACCAATCACTTGTTCAAAGGTTTGTAGCCAAGTACGACCACTGATATATTCAAAATTAACGGTTAGATAACCTTGACCCGGACTGGTTTCGATAAAAGATAGATAATCATTGTTATAACCGAAACGGGAATCACCCACTTTATCCCCCCACTGCGCTACCACATCATAGGTGAATCCTTGAGGAAGAACGAGATCATCTAGGACTTTATAGGTTTGATAGGCATTTTTTTGGCTTTCATCGCTCATGCCGTCAATTTTTAAGGGAATCGGCAGTTTGACTGGAGAAAAGTTTAAGCCAAAACTATTGGCAGCGATCGCAGGACTGCTAATCAGAGAGGAATATTTTTTCTCTTGCAGACTGAAAAAAGAGACACCAGCAGTGGCAGTTAAAAAGGTGAGGAAATTACGGCGAGAAATACTCATATTTTCAGGAATAAAGTCAAAACTGGTGTTCAGACCTTGATTAGGTTAAATTTTATTACATAAACTTGACATAGGTATTATATATTATCCAAGTTATCACTAAGTTAACAGCCAGTTAAAAGTAATCAGTAATCGGTGCAAAGACAGCAGAAAACTGCCATAATCAGTAAGCAGTGATCAGTAAACAGTAATCGGTGCAAAGACAGTATAAAACTGCCATTTAATACCGCTCACTTAAAATTCAAATCTGATAACTGATAACTGAATAGGGGTTTAGCAAATGTCTAATGAAACTGTAACTTATTCCCTAGAAGCCGTTCTGACAAGGATTGAGGGAAAAATCGATAACCTACAAAGAGATGTTACTCAAAAATTCGACAAAATCGATGAACGTCTCACAAAATTAGAAATCGGACAAGCGGAACTCAAAGGAGAGTTAAAAGGAGATATTAAAGCTTTAGATGAGCGATTGACCACGGAAATCAAGGGATTAACGGCACGGGTTGCCTATCAGGAATTTACTAACCGGGGAATTCTAATCGCTTTAGTCGTCGCCATTTTGGGTGGTGCGGCGAAACTTTTTGGTTTTTTTCCTAATCCCTAGAAGTGGCTACCAGGCACGGCTAGGAGCAAGATTAATGTCATGAATATTTTGATAACATTCCTTGTAAAAAAGCGGTAGTTTTTAAATCGATCCCTGTAATTGCCGTGCCGACAACTACCGAATATGCACCAACTTCTAGGGCTTTTTTTGCTTCTTTTGGGGTCGATATTCCTCCTTCACAGATCACAGGAACTGATAAATTATTAACTAATTCTTCTAGGAAAGAAAAACTCGGCGGCTGCAGCTGTTTAGTCGCTTCTGTGTAACCGTAAAGAGTTGTACCGACAATATCAGCACCGGCTGCCACGGCATAAATAGCACTTTCGATCGAGTCTATATCTGCCATAACTAATTTACCGGTTTCCTGATGAATACGATCGATAATTGTGGCTAAATTTTCATCATTAGGACGCTTTCTCGGGGTGGCATCCAAGGCAATTATATCGGCACCTGCATCGGCAATGGCGAGAGCATCTTGATATTTGGGAGTAATATATACCGAACAATCGCGATAATTGCGTTTCCAGAGTCCAATTATCGGTATATCCGGCAATTGTTGACGGGTAGCTTTCAGATGAGCGGGACTATCAATTCTTACCCCACAAGCACCCCTATCCACACAAGCATGAGCCATGGCGGCAATAATTACAGGATCGTGCAGAGATGACTCCACTGGCGCTTGACAGGAGACGATTAAACCCGATTTTAAGGTTTCTATTCGCATAAATTGGGGTGTGGGGTGTGGGGTGTGGGGTGTGGGGTGTAGGGAGAAGCTTTTTTCAGTGATTAGTAAACAGTAAACAGTAATCAGTGAACTGAAAACTCACATCTGATAACTGATAACTGATAACTGATAACTAACCCCAGCAACAAACTTTTTGCCGCAAACCTTACTTATAAGCAGCAATACACTGTTCAACTAAAGCGGTTACTGCGTCCACATCTTTCCAACCGAGAATTTCTGTGACTTTTTTCTCTAGATTCTTATAGGTTTTGAAAAACTCGGCGATTTCCTGCAAGCGATGGGGAGAGACATCTTTGAGGGATTTTACCTCAGCATAACGAGGATCTTTAGCGGGAACACAGAGAATTTTTTCATCGCGATCACCACCATCGATCATTTCTAACATACCAATAGGACGCGCCGTAATCACACAGCCGGGGAAAGTAGGCTGATCCATGATCACCATACCATCTAAAGGATCGCCGTCATCGGCGAGGGTATTGGGAACAAAACCATAATCACAGGGATATTGTACCGAAGAATAGAGAACGCGATCGAGAGCAAAGGCGTTTAAATCCTTATCAAACTCGTATTTATTCTTACTGCCGGCGGTAATTTCCACTAAAACGTTAATTAAACCTGGTTTCGGTTGGGCAGGAATGCGCGATAAATCCACAAGCTTTCTCCAAATACAAGACAATAGCGCCTTTAGAGTCACCTAAAAGCGCAAGCAAAATTAAAACACACTTTGATTAACTCCGATCCAAATTTTACCCATAAGGGGGATCGGGACGAAGAAAAAAAATTTTATCTTGGCAATCGTCTATCTCAATTCTGTCACCTCATTTGCCTCGTTAGGGAGTAGGATGTGTTACCGGTAAGGGGTTCTTCGGTATAGTTAGGCGTGGAGTTATATCCAATCGCTAACAAGGGTAACGTTAGGGTCAGAATTGCGATCATGGTTCCGAGTAAATTTGCCCACCTATGACTAGGAGGTTCGGAAGTCTTCCCTGACGGGTTGCTTGATTCCATAAAGGGGTCGTGTTGAACTCGACAAGTAAAGAATACGAGAGATATATAGAGCAGTCAGCCATCGGCCTTGAGCTTTTGGCAAATTACTGCTATTTTTTGCTTTTGAGCTTGGTTAACGTCTCGTTAAAAAGCGAAACATTAACGGCAATACTCTCCCTACTAATTATATTTTACCAATTCTTTTCCAAGAGTTCACTCTGATACTTTTCTTGACGATCTCTCCAGATCATGGTCTGTTGGTGTTTGTCCATGTCATACTAAATCAGTTTTTAATAACTGGATTTAGTATCAATCCACAAAAAAAATGTCTGAAAAGCCCAAATATTAAGCGATTCAAACATTTTCTCATTGCAATCGGAGGGTGATATTGACTTTATGTCTTAACTTCGAGCTTACGATAGAAAGCTGGCTGTTAATGTAGCCTATTTAACCAAAATATCGATTTTTTGCTTATTTATCGGGATAGACATTGACCTTTTCTTAAAATTATCCGAGTTTAGAGATAATTGGTTAGCTAATCTCCCAATAAGCCAGGCCCCAGAGACCAGCAAGGCATCCGTCAGGGACGGCGATCAGGGCAAGTGGAGTTAATCTACCAATATGGATATCATAACTCGATCGAGGGAGAAAAGCCAAGAACCTGCGAGAAAATTGCCGATTTATCCCGGCCAATATTACTGCTCACATCGCCCTAGATCATGCCGTCAGTCATTCTTCAGCGAGAAACCACCTCGCTAGAGGATTCTGATTCTAGGGGGAGAGAGGGTTTAATTATCCCGTATTTTGTCTCCTCCGGTGTCACTTGACGGATAACCTCCAAAGCTTCCTTGATCATTACTGCCATGGGAACCGCGATAATCACCCCCAGTAAACCGCCCACTCGCGCCCCCGTCAAGACCGAGACCAACACCCAAAAGGGATTTAACCCGGTGACACTGCCCAAAATCCGGGGAGCAATGCCGTTTTCGACAATTTGCTGCACCACTACAGCTACGGCTAAAACTTGCAGAGCTAAACCAATATCGCGCAAAGCTAGTAAAGCTGTCACCGTGACAATGCCTACAGTTCCCCCAAAAGGGATTAAGGCCATGGTGCCAATCAAAAGGCCGAATAGGAGACCAAAAGGGACTTTAATCGATAAAAATGCCGTGACTAATCCCAGGGCCATGCAAGTGGCACAAATCACCTGTCCGACAAAGTAATTCTGAAAACTTAAGCGTAGGGTTAGGGAAAAGGGTTGTTGGACGGGTTTGGGCAACCATTGGATAATACTCCTCCAGATATCGGGACTGTGGAGAAGTAGATAAAAGGTGAGGATAATGGTTAGCAGCACATCAAGCACCCGCACCACGGTAAAAACGGTGAGATTAAGGGCTAAATTAACGCTTCTTCCCGCTAAAATTTGCAATTCTGCCCCTAAACGACTGTTAAACTGAGCGATAACACCATCGAAACTGATCGGAATCGGTAGATTCATCGTGTCGATTTTGGTATCTAGTTGCATCAGTTGGCGCTGTCCCGAGTCTAACCATTCTGGCAATCTGTTGACGAATTGCTGTGCTTGGGTGAAGACTAGGGGAACTAGGGTTATTCCCACGGCCACAAAAATTAAAATCGTGATCAGGGAAACCACGATCGCAGCTAAACCCCGTTTTAATCCCTGACGTTCCAACCAAGTCACCGGATAACCCAAGAGAAAAGATAGAACGGCCGCTATCAGTAAAATAACAAATAAAGATTCAAAATAGCCAAAAATTGCCGATAATGCCCAGGCATTCAGAACTATAAGTGGTGCAGCTAGAGCAATTACCAGTAAGCGAGATAAGGAATTCAGGGATTGCCACCACGTCTGAACCCAATTGCGTTTCGGGGGAACGACTTTAACTTCCACCATGAAGCCTCTTAAAAGGTTTGTTTCAACACTTGTATTCTGACAGATCGAAGCCTAACCCGCTAACTCAACGGGGGGGAAGTGGGAAGATGGGGTGTGAGATGCTGACAGGTGTAGGTTTACTACAACAACCTTATGGGTGTAACGGGGGCATCCTGCCGACATTTAAGGTGAACGCATCCGTTAGGCTGTAGATCTAGTCACTCCATACTTGACGAGACAATGCACTTGCATTACCATCAAGATCTAGTTTTTATAGACAGGCTTAGAGGTCGCTATGGCTGCAACGATGGCCCCATGCCCAGAATCCACTCTTACCGATCGCTATCAGACTACAATTCCCGATTCCGTTCGCAAAGCCCTTGGCTTGAATAAGCGCGATAAAATCTGCTACAACATACAGCCCGACGGCAAAGTATGGATTTCCAGGGCTGACGGGACAGAAGAAAATGATCCGGTGCTTGGGAAATTTCTGAATTTTCTTGCCCAAGATATGGAACAGAACCCTCAACACATACAGGCAATTAGTTCTAACCTAGTCAATCATGTTCAATACTTGGTCTGTGGGGTTGATCTGGAGCTTGATGCACCACTTCTGGATGAGGACGAATAAGGTTGTCTATAGATCAGCCCCTAGTAATTAATGGATGGAGCATATTTGCTCATCCTCTGTTCCTTGAACAGTTTGAAGAACTTGTGACGCAGGTTGAAGAGCTGCGCCACAAGTTTCCTCAAGATTACAAAAGGAAAAATGCGACAAAGCGTCTAGCGGCCATAGCAAAGTTAGCCTTTGATACTATTCCTCAAGACCCAACTCGCAGTGATTATCGACTGGGAACTACGCTTGGAGACGATTACAAACACTGGTTTAGAGCCAAGTTTTTTCAGCAGTATCGACTGTTTTTTCGATATCATCAAGAGAGTAAAATAATTCTCCTCGCTTGGGTCAATGATGAAAACTCTAAACGAGCTTATGAGAGTAGTACAGACGCTTATAGAGTCTTTAGAAAAATGCTGGAGACCGGTCATCCTCCAGATGATTGGAATGACCTACTCAAAGAGGCGAAAAGTACAATTAGCCGTTTACGCGAAGCTGCTGAAACCGAAATTTAATGATAGATATGTCTGGACTTACCCATACATAAATACTAAAAAATCAACACAACCCTTATGGAGCTTCTCAGAAAAAATTGAAAAGAGGCTACTGGGTACATTTTTCACTTGAAAATGGCTTTACCGTTGACTGTATCTGGAGTAGAGCGATTCTATAGAGTTGGCTGTATAGCGATCGCTAACCTGATTGTAACAGATAGTGTCATCAATCTCTAGAGTAAGCGATTCCCTCTGTAGCCATGTTTAGATAGCTAGTACATTTACACTGGAGAAGTTCAGTTATATCAAAGAATTTTAGTTATCTGGCTCTTCGGTTTATGTTATGCAATAGACGGGGGTTATAAGGGATGAAACTCTTATAGAGAAAGACATTTGGCGATTTTTGTCAATTGTTTTTGATCTAGAGCGAACTAATCAATTAAGTCTCTTGCCAGATAAGGATTTAGTCGATTTATGCTCCCCTATCGAACCATACCAAGTAACGAAGAGCCTTTTTTTTAAGCATACTTACTCTCCAGCTAATCGAAGAACATCATTGACAACTTTATCAGTTAGCCACATTCCTTGATGGCGTAACTTAGCAATAACGGGAGCAACAGAAGATAGATAGCCCTGCTGCTTCGCTTTAACTAAAACACCAAGCGTTCCTGAATATTTCAAGCGATATAAATTGGCAATACGTCGGGCTAATTGATCGTCAAAAATCAGTAAACTATCTGGATTTTCTAATCCCAAAGCTAAGACCTCAGCTTCTCCTTGCCCTAAATCAATAATAGCTGGAATTAGACTGACTGATTTAACCAGAGTAATTGAAATCCATTCAATTGCCTGAATATTGGGAACATCAATTCCTTTATTTTTACCGATTGCTAATTCTTCGATTACTGCTGGAGGAGTCAAGATTTGAGAATACAAGCGTTGGAGCAATTCCAAATAGCCCACTTGATGTAAGTACAGTAGAGGAGAGGTGTTGACAATGACTTGAGGATTAGGCATTGACAATATCTTGTTCCAATTGTTCAGTCGTTAAAGAAAAAGGGGAGACTTGATAACGCCCCAAAATAGTTAAAAATTCTACTCGTGACATTCCGGCTAATTGGGCTGCACGTCCTGAAGATAGTTTGTCAAGTTCAAAAAGTTTAACGGCTGCCAATATTTTTAATTCTCTTGATAGATTTTCAGGAGTTTCTTTGAGACTAATTAAGATTTCTTCAGGAATTTCAAGGGAAATAGTGCTCATTTTCTTTCTCTCTCAATAATTGTCTCTATTCTACACCAATAAAATTAGTCCTTCTCTGTGAGCAGAATCAGTAACGGGTTTCCCCTCTCCAGCCGACAGAATGAGCGGGTGCAGCCTATCTTGTCCTCAAGGGGTTGGAGACCAAGCCTCTACGGCTTTATGGCAATATAATCGTGCTTAATTTGGGTTAGCGATCGAGTTGAGAGGTGGTCAAGGGAGAACACAAAGGCGAATCCGACATACCGCGCTACAATCCCTTACGGAAGACGATAGTTCGCCTGAGAAGGAGTAAAACAGGGGAAACTAATTGAGATTCCTTCTCCTGTGAATCGATGCGATCGCACTCTTAGGATACACTTATAAATGTGGTAAAACTTAAAATGAAAGCCAGAAAAACAATAAGGAGGTAAGGGCAGTAGCATGAACGACCAAAGTGCTGTAGATATTGAGCAATTCCTAGAGTATTTAGAAACCTCTAAGACGGTTGATGACGTGCCTCTCGAAGAAATTGAAGCGGCAGAGAAAGCCTATCAGGAGTATCTAGAAGGGCGCGATCCTGGCAAATCCTTAGTTAAGTTAAAGGCTGAATTAGGATGTGGCGTTACATCATCTTAAAACCAGCCGAGCGTTACCTAAAACGGTTACAGCCTCGTAGCCAAGAGCGTATCTTAAATGAACTGGATCAATTGCTGGTTAGTCCTACTCAGACAGATTTCAAAAAACTTAAAGGACGTGAGGGTTATCGTCTGCGAGTTGGTAATTATCGGGTATTAATGCAAGTCAATCGAGAAGAACGGCTTTTCATTATCACTGAGATCGGTTCTCGTGGTGATATTTATAAATAATACCGAACCCGACATACCGGCGCTACAATCCCTCACGGAAGAGGATGTTCGCCAGAGAAGGAGTAAAACGGGGGAAAGCACCTGAGACTGTTTCTTCTGTGAGTCGCTGTTCAGGAAGAGCTAGGATTAGTAGTTCCAGTGGTTCAGGGAGATGAACTGATTAGACAGAGGGATGTTAGCCGTTTCAAGATTGGCGATTGCCTTAACAACCTCCCCTCTACTGAGATTTTTTGAGTAGTCCCTATTCTCATAAATGGCCAAAATACCTGAATGGCGGGGGCTTTCTTGATGGAGGGCTTCAAAATCTCGGCAATTATGAGTTAGCAGGATTCGATTGTTTTGTCGGGCATAGTTCAAGACAACAGGATCAGGCTGTCCAGAAAGTCCTACTTCGTTGACCGTTATGACATCGTGACCAGCAACTCTCAGTATTTTGACAAGAACCTGGGCGAGGGAGTCTTCATCGATGAGTAACCGAAGGCTCAAGCACTACTCCCCTTTCTTCTAAATAACGGCGTTCTTCTTCTGCCTCTTGTTGCAAAAGAGACTGATGGGTTTGGCAATAACAAATAACTTCTTGAATCGCGGCTAAGGGTAAATCCCAATTATCTGCTGCTTCTAGGACGGTATCACCGTTGACCAGCAGATCCGACCAAACTGTATAGGCTCTTAGTTTCTTTCCCTTAAGGTAAAGCTGCTGTCGCCAGGAATGAGGACGCTTCTCTAAATACTGCCATTGGGTTTTTGCTGCGTTGGTGGTCATGGCGATGCCTTGATAAAAGCTCGTATCCCTAGTCTATCATCTGGTTGGTGCGGGGTAATCGTGCTTAATTTGGGTTAGCGATCGCGTTGAGGGGCATTCAAGGGAGAATGCCTACCGAATCCAACATACCGCGCCACAATCCCTCATAGAAGACGATAGTTCGCATAAGAAGGGGTAAAACAGGGGAAACCACCTGAGACTGGTTCTCCTGTGAATCGCTGGAGGGGAAGAGGAATGTAAAGATTTACGAAGATTTGTTAAATTGTAGCGTAGGATGCCGTTTTTTTTAGGGGGGGGTGAGTATTGTTGGGTTCAAGTTGCTACCCCATATTTTCTTTGGAGAAGTTAAGACACGCTATGTTTACAAAAACAGTACGTAATAGTTTATTTGTTGGGCTAGGCACTATCATTAGTTTTTTGTCTACAAACGTTGCACTAAAGGCTGCCGACTTAAGCCCAGAGGTAGCCATGCTAGTAACACAATCAACTGCATATGACTTGGACTATACGAGTCTTTTAGATCTTTATGGATCAGATTATGTTACAAATAACTACTCATTTACATCCAATGGAAACCCTGGAGATAGTTATGTCGGTAACTTAACAGGTACATATTTAGGTAAGAATTTGAGTGTTCAATACAATGGTGACTTTTCTAACTATTCGACTACTAAAATTATTACTTGGAACAGCGTAGGTAACTATGGCAGTGATCCATGGATTGGTAGTGGTTCTGTTCAGGTAGTAGGAGATAGTACGACTGGATTTATTATTTATTATAACTCTAGTCTGAACTTAGGTTCAAATATTATTGAAACTGCTTTGTTTAGTGAGGGAATAGTGACCCAGGACTCATTATTTCAATATACAGGGGAGGCAGGAGGTACGATTACTTATAATGGTCAACTCGTATTCGCAAGTCCTTGGGGTCCATCTCCTGTACTTGAGGGTGAAGCTCCGCCCCCTCCATTTGTACCCCCAGTTACCCCACCCCCACTTCCAGTTTTCCCGCCACCAGTTATTGTTCCACCAAATGGGGTTCCCCCAAGATTTCCTGGTGAATATTGGTGGAAAAGTCCAAGTTTAACCGTTATAAGATTTGGAGGTTTTTTTAAAATTTTATATAGTGATGTTGATTATGACGTCCAATATCCTAGCAGTGCTCCCCCAGGAACACCAATTCCTCCAAGAGTAGACCGACGCTATAGAGTTATGACGAACTTTCTGTCAACAACCTGTGACGATTGTACTGGAGATGGCTATGTAAGAATTGAGCTTATTCCTGAACCATCTTCCATCCTTAGCCTTCTTGCTCTCGGCACTCTCGGCGCAGCCTCAACCTTCAAGCGCAAACTAAAACCATCCAAATCCTCAGAAAAGGAAACCACAAAGATTAGGTAATTTGCTTTCCATCTAAGTTTTATCAAATTAGCAAAATAACAACGGAAGTTAACCATGTTAAGAGTTGGAGTGCCTATTGCCACATTAGCCTTAATCACGGCTTTACCTGCTTATGGAGCTACATTAGGTCCATTTACGTTTAAAAATACTTCTGGTGTCAAGATCAATGATGCTCATATTATATTTACTGGAACAGGTGGAACACTCACTAATCCTTTGATGACAAATGATCCAGTTCCTGTGTCCAAAATAACTGCGATGAGCAATATGGTATGGATCACCTTTGGTGAGTTTATAACTCCAGGAACAGAGTTTGCTTTTACAGTTGATTCAGTTTACCAGCCGATACAACCTAATAGTATTGTATTTACTCGCAATGGCGTTCCTGTTCCTGTTCCTGAATCCACTTCTACCCTCGGACTTCTCTCCCTCGGCACACTCGGCGCAGCTTCAAACCTCAAACGCAAACTCAAGTCGTCCCAACCATCAGAAAAGGAAACCACAAAAGTCTCCTAAAAACCATCAATAAAAAACTCAAAATCACCCCTTCATTCACTCTCTTGAAGGGGTTTATTTTTACCACCTTTGTTAACCTTAAAAAATCTCAGTGACCTTAGAAAAAAGCGAGAAACTCGGCTGGATTGATAATTGGAATCCCTTGATAAGTATCGATAATTAAAAAATTACCTTTTTTGCGATCTCAACTCGTGATTAAATTAATCTGATGTTCGGGTTAAGGCTATTTTGAGACTTCCTCAACGAGGGAATAAGGGTTTCAGCTTAACCCGTACTCACGTTAATTAGTCATCCCAATCTGAATTCCCAGAAAATAAAGTTAATCTAAACATTTGCCTGACTTAGAGAATCTTGATTCTGTTTTTTTTGTAAGAATTCAATGGGTTGATGAGTAACCAGAGAATAGAGAACATCAGGGTCAGAAACGTTGAATCCTGTAATAAAACTTTACATTGACAAGTATGGTTCTTCGTTACTTAGTATAGTTCGATAGGGTGGCATAAATCGACTAAATTCTTATCTGGCAAGAGATTTAATTGATTAGTTCCCTCTAGATCGAAAACAATTGATAAAAATCGCCAAATGCCTTTCTCTATAAGAGTTTCATCCCTTATAACCTCCGTCCATTGCATAACACAAACCGAAGAACCTTATTTAGGGTTTGCGGCAAAAAGCTTTTCGGTGGTGGCAGGGTGTGGGGTAGTGGAGCATTTGGCTGAAATTTCCCTAAACCCCTAAATCCCTATCACCCTATCTCCCGACTCCTGAATACTGTCTCCGCGAGAGATTAACTTGCTTGGGAGGAGACAAAACCCGATAGCTCGCGAAAACGGATCTCATCGCGGTGGGGATCAGAGCGACTAACTTGTACTTGAAAGCGATCGCCTAAAGATACCGAACGCTCAAAACGATGGGGTAATTCTAACCCCAATTCCTCCAATAAAATCAAGCCTAAATTTTCCTCTTCCCGCAGCCAGCGTAAAACCAAAGCTTGCCAGACTTGATCTCCCTGTCGTCGCAAAAATTCCAAACTCCAATAACGATTAGTTTGTCGTTCCACCGAGGTGGCTTCTTGGGCCGAACTAGCGACACTATAGAGAATTTCCTGCATTCTATCCCGGGTAAAAGGCAGTTGATCGCCCCGGAGATGGGCTTTTAGTTGAAAATGGGTCAAAAGGTCAGTATAACGGCGAATTGGCGAAGTTACTTGGGAATAGGTATTCAATCCCAGACTAGCATGACGGTTAGGAATCGTCGTCATCTCACTGCGCGGCATACAGCGACGCAAGGCACAGGAACGCACAGGGCCGGCGGGTAGTAAAATTAACTCCTCATCGGGGGGTAATTCCGGTTGTGGTTGTCCCCGGAAAGGCACGGGGATCTCGTGTTCCTGACAGTAGCGACCGGCGATTTCTCCGGCTAAAATCATCATTTCCGCCACCAATTGCCGAGATGGGGAAACTTCCTGCAATTCTATGATAATTTCGTCGTTAGCCTTCACCTTAATGGATGATTCTGGCATTTGGATGTTAATCGATCCCTGAGATTTGCGCCATGCGTGGCGTTGTTTGGCCCAACGGTTGAGAATCTTCACTTCCGGTTCATGCTGCAGATCCAGATGTAACATTTCGTCCACATCTTCGTAGGTGAGGCGATAGGTAGGTTTAATTGTACTAGGATGGATACGATAATCGGCGATCGCTCCCGTTTCATCGAGGATTACCCCAAAACTCAAGGCAGGACAAAGTTTACCCTGTACCAAACTCATTGGACCTGCGGCCAATTCTAGGGGAAACATGGGAACCATTCCCGTGGGAAGATAGAGACTGGTACTGCGACGACGCGCTTCTAGGTCCAATTCATCATCGGGAAGCACTAAACGGCTAGGATCGGCAATATGGATCCAGAGACGATGACCACCATCCGCGAGCATTTCCACCGATAATCCGTCATCGATTTCCTCGGTACTTTCATCGTCGATGGTATAAATTTTTTGGTGGGTTAAATCGAGACGATTGTTGACATCCGCATCCGCAGGGGGATTGAGTAAATTAAGACGCGCCACATCAAGTACCTTTTTCGAGAATTGAACAGGGTAGGAACTGCGTCGCAGGAAAAGGTTTTCGTGACTACTCCACCATTTCAAATCGACTAACAATTCAAAAGCAGCCTCGGGGGTTTGGGAACGGCCCAGCAGGGAGAGTATGTCCATGGCTGCTGGATATTTTTGTTCGGGTTGGAGGATAAATTTTTCTAGAGATTCCAGACGAATTCGATCGCTTTCTGACCATTCTACCGTTTCACCGGCCAGGGCCTGTTGGAGACGTTGGAGAAATTGGCCTTTTTCCCGTTGACGCTGTTGTTCCACCTCTAGCTGGTGTTTGATTTCCTCTACCTGATTTTCCGATCGGGCCTCGTAACCATCCCCTTTATTTTTAAAATAAACTTTATCATCACTCAAGAGACAATGGGCCGCATAACAAAACTGCGGACCGCGATCGGAAAAGAGAATCTCGGCCATGGTTTCGGGAGTGACTAACTGATTTTCCCCGGCTAATAATTCCCAGGCCACTTCTAAACCACTAGGATCTAGATAGGGTTGGACTTCCCGCAGAAAATTGCCAATCTCTTTATAGTTGGATGGACCTGCTTTGATAATGTAATCGAAGCGTTGGGGACGCAGTTTATGCGGGTTTCCCCCTTGATCGATGACGATCCAATCTTTTTTACCTTCTGGGCGATCGATCACCCCTAAGCGCCTTTCTCCTTGCACTCGAAATTCTACCAGCGTTCCCTTATCCACTGCTTCCCCTTACTGCCTATCTATTTTGTCTATTTTGTCTATTTTCTATCATCCTCGATCGATTACTCGATCTGCAAGAGCAATCATCAATCCCCACCCACTAGATAGGTATAACGTCGCAAACTGCGTTCATAATCCTGTAGTAGTAATTGGGATTCTTCCACCGTCATGCGATTTTCCTGCAAAGCTTGTTCACAACGAAGACGAATTCTTTCTAACAGGTCTTCTGCGGAATACTGCACATAACTTAATACTTCCGTGATCGTATCTCCTTTGACTAGATACTCGATATCGTACCCCTTGGGACTCATCTGAATATGTACCACGTTAGTATCGCCAAAAAGATTATGTAAATTGCCCATAATCTCTTGATAAGCACCCACCAGAAACATTCCTAGATAATAGGGTTCCGGAGAATGTTTACCGTTTTTGTACTCCAAAGGATGCAATTCTAAAACTGATTTTACGTCCCCGCGCAAATCGATAAACTGGGCAATTTTACCGTCACTATCACAGGTTAAATCGGCGAGAATTCCTCTTTGAGTAGGTTCTCGATCGAGACGATGGATCGGCATAATTGGAAATAGTTGATCGATCGCCCAACTATCGGGAACTGACTGAAAAACCGAGAGATTGGCATAATAAATTGAGGCCATAATTTGCTCTAAGTCTTCCAAGTCATCGGGAACATAATCCTCTTGTCGGGCCACTTGCAGAATTTTGTGACAACAAGCCCAGTACAATTGTTCGGCTCTAGCTCGTTCTTTGAGACTGAGATAACCGAAATTAAACAGACTAATCGCCTCCTCTTTGAACTGTCCCGCATCGTGATAAGCTTCCTGATAATTGCGCTCATCGATACCCGTGTAGGTTTCCCAGAGATTACGGAGGATGAGGTGTTCTTTCCCATTGCAGGGATCGGGGGGATTTTGGGGAACCTCACTACTTCCCAAGATATCAAAGACTAACACCGATTGATGAGAAGCGATCGCCCGGCCACTTTCACTGATGAGAATTGGGGGTGAAATCTGGGCATCTTCACAAGCTTCCTTGACCTCGGCCACGATATCATTGGCATAATTCTGCATATTGTAGTTTTTTGAGGCGTAGAAGTTAGTTTTTGAGCCATCGTAATCGACCCCTAAACCACCCCCCACATCGAGATAGGTCATATTTGCCCCTAATTTCGCTAATTCCACATAAATCTGACTAGCTTCGCGAATGGCATCCTTAATGACGCTAATAGCGGAGATTTGCGACCCAATATGATAGTGCAGCAGTTGCAGACAATCTAACATCCCCGCTTGTTCTAATTCCGTCACCACCGTTAAGATTTCCGGGACGGTTAAACCGAATTTGGCCCGGTCTCCCGTGGAACATCCCCAACGGCCCACCCCTTTTGTCCCCAGTTTCGCACGCACTCCCAAATGTGGGGCAATTCCTAACTGACGACTGACGCGCAGGGTTAAATATAATTCTTCCAATTGTTCGATGACAATCAAAGGCCGATGACCGAGACGAGTGGTCAAAAGAGCGGTTTCGATGTATTCTTTGTCCTTATAGCCGTTACAAATTAGCAATGGTTGTGTTTTGTCATTTTTGCCGTTTAAGGCAGGTTCTAGGGTAGCTAAAGCAATCATTAGCTCAGGTTTTGAACCAGCCTCCAGCCCAAATTGATAGGGTTTACCAAAACGCACTAAAGACTCGACGATGTGACGGTGTTGATTGCACTTGATCGGATAGACACCGCGATAGACATTGGGATAATTATAACGGGCGATCGCTCGGTTAAAACAGGCATTTAGGCGCTCGATCCGGTCTTCCAAAATATCACTAAACCGAATTAGTAAGGGTAAACCGATATTTCGCCGCTTAATCGCCGAAACTAACTCGTATAAGTCCAAAGAACCGCCCCTTTCTCCCTGGGGCGAGACGGTAATATTTCCTGCGGCATTGATCGAGAAATAGGGTTCTCCCCAGCCTTGGATGCGATAGAGATTTTCGCTATCTTCGATCGACCAATGTTTAACGGGGGCAACTTTTTCGAGGTTGTTACCGTCAGAAGGGGTCAGATCGACTGGAGATAATTGCTTTTCTTGTTTCTTAAGTTGAGTTTTACCCGCCATTGTCTATCGATCGCTCCGTATGAAACTCCGATCTTCTATCTTAAGTCAGACTTCCTGTCTGCGACCAAGATTCCGATCGTGATAGAATTTACTCTCTAGGCTCGATCTCTAGGAATAGTCATCTATATAAATTCAAGGCTATGCAGTTATTAGACTCAAAAGGACGTTTATTCGGTAAATTTAGCTTGCTTGATATCGGAGCGGCCTTAGTAATTTTATTGACAATTATCGGTATTTTTGTTGTCCCTGGAACGAGTGGTAAAAGTACGATCGCTCAAGTTACCAAAGAACCCATAGAAGTGGATGTTATTGTCCGGGGTTTAAGTGTTCTCAATCCGAATGCTTTGATTAATCAATTCAATACCGAGAAGAAAACTAATATTGTTATTCGTAATCAACCGGCCGGTCAAGTGGATATAAAAAATGTTAAAGCTTTATCGAGAAATGTCTTAGTACCGCAGCCGGATGGTAGTGTAAAAGTCCTACCCGATCCCCGCACAGAAAACTATTCTCAAGATATGATTATGACTCTCAGTGGTCAAGCGGAAGTTACTGATACTGGTGCGGTTGTGGGCGGTCAAAAGGTGAAAATTGGCACTTTAATCGAGTTGGAAGGAGATAATTATAATTTCAACACCAGTGTTATCGATGTCCGTTTACCAAAAAGGTCTTAATCAGTGATCAGTAATCAGTGGCCAGTAATCAGTGAAAAGACAGTAAGAAACTTCCATGTAACACTGTTCACTTGAAAACTCAAATCTGATAACTGATAACTGATAACTGATAAGAGGATTAACTGCTATTTATACACCGCCTTTAGCTCGTTTGATCGAGCAGTTACAAAAATTACCCGGAGTCGGACCCAAAAGCGCTCAACGTCTGGCCCTGTATATTCTCAAACGACCGGAACAAGATGCGATCGAATTGGCCCAGGCGATCGTGGCGGCTAAAAAACAAGTAGGATTATGTCAGGTTTGTTTTCATCTTTCGGCCGAACCGATTTGTGAAATTTGCCGCAATCCCAACCGAGAAACGGGGACTATCTGTGTGGTAGCTGACTCCAGAGATGTGATTGCTTTGGAGAAAACTAGGGAATATTCGGGCAAATATCACGTTTTAGGCGGTGTTATCTCACCTATGGATGGTATTGGACCAGATCAATTAAATATACAATCTTTAGTCACCAGAGTCAGCCAGAAAAAAATTCAGGAAGTTATCTTAGCTATCAGTCCCAGTGTCGAAGGGGAAACCACGACTTTGTATATCGGGGGTTTACTGAAACCCTTCACTAAAGTTACCCGTATCGCTTTTGGGTTGCCCATGGGCGGCGATCTGGAATACGCTGATGAAGTAACTTTAGCGAGAGCTTTAGAAGGTCGTCGGGAATTGTAAAATCTCGCCAAGGTTGGGATTAAGTAGGGCTTGCTGAATAAATGTGAAATGTAGGCAAGGTAAGGGTTTTGTGGCTTTTCTCGTGAAACAGGTGCAAGATTTTGAGAGAATCGTGCTTCAAAACCTTGCGTCTTCATCGGCCCTCGCCCGTACTTTTTGCCGCAAACCCTAAGTAGGGAGGCACAATTATTTGTAGGATGGGTTAGCGGTAGCGTAACATGAGCGGGCGTTGGGTTTCATGCTTCAACCCAACCTACGTTCATCTTATATTTAATTCCACCCACCTACTTAGACATTATTGAGGACGATTATTCGGCCCGACTACTCAAAGGATTATTGAGATTGCCAGTGCCTGGACGTTTAACACTATGGGATTGTAGGAGTGAGATCGCCTGTTGGTACTGGGGATCATCCTTAGTTCCCAGCAAAGAAGGATCATCGCGGAAGCGCAGCTGTTGTTCCTGGGTTAACTCGATCTGCACATCGGGTTTAATGCCTTTTTTGTAGATATTTTCGCCGTTGGGGGGATAATAACGGGCAATTGTCACCGCTAATCCAGAACCATCGGAGAGGGTGTGTACCGATTGGACGGTACTCTTGCCATAGGTCGATGTACCTACTAAAGTCGCCCGGCCATTTTCTTTTAGCGCTCCGGCGAGGATTTCGCTGGCACTGGCGGAACCTTTATTAACCAAGACTACTAGGGGTAAATCGGTAATAGCGGTGTTATTGGCGATAAATTGGCGATCTCCGCCCCTTCGATCGATGGTGCTAACGATTTTGCCCTGTTGCATCCACATGCGAGCGATATCGACACTAGCAAATAGTAACCCGCCGGGGTTGCCCCGTAGATCGAGAACATAGCCGGATATCTGTTGTTGACTTAATTCCTCGATCGCCTCTT
Source organism: Microcystis aeruginosa Ma_QC_C_20070703_M131 (assembly GCA_007095475.1). GTDB lineage: Bacteria > Cyanobacteriota > Cyanobacteriia > Cyanobacteriales > Microcystaceae > Microcystis > Microcystis aeruginosa_I. The sequence goes on from SFCA01000124.1 coordinate 20,282, forward strand.
TCATTTGTTCGGCTGCGTGGGAACTAAATTCATCCAGTTTGATATAACCAACTTTCACCCCACCTTCCTGTTTAAGGGTATAGCTAACGGAGGGGATTTCGATATCTACCCGGGTTAAAGTGACTTCAAATACCCCTTGATCGGGACGGGCAAGCTGTAAACTAACGCTAGTACCCACTTCTCCCTGTAGTGCCTCCATGGCCTGTTCTAGGGTCATTAAAGCGGTGGGTTTGCCGTTAATTCTGATCAGGCGATCGCCGCTTTTCACTCCCGCTTCCTTGGCGGGGGATTTTTTCACCGTATCGACAACGACCAGATCGCTAGTGCGTTTATCGAGAGCTAAACGTACCCCAATTCCCGATAATTCTCCAGAAGTTTGACTGGTGAGGACAGAAAATTCCCTAGGAGTTAAAAAACGGGTATAAGTATCACCCAATTCCTTTAAAGCTTCGCGGATTGCTGTGTAAGCTTGTTGGGAATTAGTATAATTTCTGCTTAACAATTCTTGACGTTTTTTTTGCCAATCAATTTGATGAAAACCACGATCTACAAATTCATTATTAACAATTTGCCAAACCTGGTCGATGACTGCTTTCGGGTTATCTTCTAAGGGTTTTTCCCCTTTGGCTGCGGGGGTAAGGACCATCAGGGAACTAACTGCTAGGGTAGCGATCGCACCTCCAGATAGGAGTTTCTGCACGGAAACGAACGAGGGACGCGACTGGTTCATAAAGACAAAGCCAAAATAAGATTGACGTTTCAATAAAGCCATTCAAAAAGCGGGAGCATTTTGCCTTCGAGGGAGGTGAGGAGCAGTGTTAACTACGACTTTCGTATAGATAAGGGAGTTCCTTGTCTGGCTCTAATATCCACTATAATTCTACTTCTAGAAAATCGAGTAATATCTGGCGATGAATTTTTCCTAAAGGACGAGTCTGATTAATCTTCTGGGAATAGTATTCCCCTTGAAGGATGGCAGCCGGGGGTAATAATGCTAAATCTTGCCCTTCCGTTTGCACTAATTTTTCTAATTCCAGGGTCAGGGGTACATGATAAAGATAACGCGAGAGATTATCATCGTTATAAGAGCGAAAATAGCGTAAACTAGGGGCTTCGTAGTTAATTTCTTCTTTTAACTCTCGTTTTAACCCTATTTCTGGATTTTCACCCGCTTCTAAGTGACCACCAAATAAACCCCACACCCCCGGATAGAGAATCGTCGGGATGTCGTCGCGCAACTGCATTAAAAAGCGACCGTCCTGTTCTAAAATCGCCAAAGCAACAAATATCATCAGGTTGCTATTTCTCGCTTTGTTTATGGGGTAAAAAGAAAGCATCGAGGGGATCTGGGATGGGTTTAACCACTGCGGGGGGTTTGGGGGGAATCACTTCTGCGACGGGTTGGACAGGTGGATTGGGTTTAACGGGGGTAAGGACGGGAGTTTCCGGGGGTTTCGTTTCAGCTGCGCTGGGAATTGTCACCTGTCGGGGATTTTCCAGGGGTTTAGTTGAAACTGGGGGAGAATTGTTTTCTGGGGGTTTAACTTCCGAGGTGGGGGAAGGTTTAATTTCTGGGGACGGGGAAGGAGTAGGAACCGAATTAACCGCTACTGCATCCATCTGTTCTAATTCCACTACATACACTTCGTTAACGGTTTGAGAACCCTGGGGAATAGCCTCAACGTCAATTTTGCCCTTAATAACGATTTCCTCGCCTTGACGGGGTAATTTATTGCTATTGGTGCGAATCCAAATCCTACCTGACCTATCCTGCAAAAGATAGGCTCCTCCCGCTAAAAAAGGGGCATAATTGCTCACAGTTCCCCTAAGATAAACTAAAGCGCCTTTTGGTTTTTCCTGTAATTGCTCGATCGCTGTTAGGGGAGGATCACCGATGTAGGGAACGGCAATACCGAGGTCAGCAAGGGTACTACAACCGAATAACCCTAGCAATAATAATAAACTGCCGATGCGCCCTACACGAGTCTGGATAGACATTCTTGCTTTAACCTTAACGAGTGCGATTAGCCAATCTTTTTGACCATAGAATGGATCTGAAAGATTTTTGTTCTCGGTATTATCATAGAATGTCCGTAACTACTTGCCAAATTCTCGACGGGAAAGCCTTAGCTCAAAAAATCCAACTTGGACTAGGAGAGCGCATCCAGACGCTCAAATCTCAAATGGGACGACCTCCGGGGTTAGCGGTGTTGATGGTGGGAGATAATCCTGCTAGTGCCGTGTATGTCCGCAATAAGGAGAAAGCTTGTACTAAAATCGGTATGGCCTCTTTTGGTCGTCATTTTTCCACCGATACAAGTGAACTAGAAATTCTCGCTGAAATTGTCCGTCTCAATCAGGATGAGCGGGTGGACGGGATTTTAATTCAATTACCCTTACCTAAGCATTTAGATGCGGTTTCCCTTCTCTACCAAATTGACCCGAAAAAAGATGCTGATGGTTTACATCCTCTCAATTTAGGCGGTTTAGTGCGGGGTGAGGACTGTATCCGCAGTTGTACTCCTGCGGGGGTCATGGCACTCCTGAAAGAATATAATATTCCCATAGCTGGTAAGCACGCGGTGGTGCTGGGTCGCAGTATTCTGGTGGGGAAACCTTTAGCTTTAATGTTATTGGAGGAAAACGCTACGGTAACTATTGCTCACTCGCGCACGGAAAATCTGGCAGAAATAACCAGAAATGCCGATATTTTAGTACCTGCGGTCGGTAAAGCTAATTTAATCACCCCGGATATGGTAAAACCTGGTGCAGTAGTGGTGGATGTGGGGATTAATCGCGTCGCTGACCGTTTGGTGGGAGATGTGGACTATGCTGGGGTTTTAGAAGTAGCTAGTTATCTTACTCCTGTCCCCGGGGGTGTCGGTCCCATGACGGTGGCAATGTTATTAAAAAATACATTGTCAAGTTACGAACGCAAGTTATAAAGCCTCCACCCTACCCCCACGAAAAACTTTTTCAGCAAACCCTAATTAATTCTAACGCCATTAACACAGCTGGGATTGCCGTCGGGATTAGTGGTAGAAACATTATCTTCTAAAGGAGTTTCATCCTCACAAACTATACCGGTATAGGCCCCGGCTGCCGTTTGTCCAGCCGCTCCTGCATAATTTTTAATATCGTTACCAAATTCAGGCACTGCATCCGCTTTATAGGCGACTCCAAAAGCATTGGGGGGAGCTCCTACTTCGCTGATAGTATAGAATTTTAGGGAAATAGTGGCAGCTTCCAGAGATAGGTCAGATAAACCACCAAAAGTCCCTTTTTCATAACGATAACCCTGTTGGGCGCGATTGATCAATCCCAGTGCTGCGCGAGCTTCTGCTTGCCTACCCTTAGCGATTTGTCCTAAGAGAGTGGGTAAACTGATGGCAGCGAGAACTCCCAATAAAATCACCACTACTAACAATTCTATTAGAGTAAAACCCCTCGCTTTTTTTCCCTGTGATTTGATTGCTAAAAAAAGAAGGTATTTCATGGTTAATCCCTGGCAATGTTGACTATATTTTGGGTGTTGGGGTTATCAGTTATCAGTTATCAGTTATCAGTTATCGGGAGACAGGAGACAGGAGACAGGAGATTGGTTTTATTTGAAATTCCCCACTTCCCCACTTCCCCACTTCCCCACTTCCTGTTCACTGCTCACTGCTCACTGAAAAATCCCCACTTCCCAAAAAAATCAAAAGCGCAAGGTTTCCGAGAGAACATTTCCCTGCCACCTTCCGCTAAAGTATGATTAAAGTTGAGTGGTGAAATTGCCATTGTCAGAGAAGTATGCAAGCGCACCCCGCATACTTTTCGAGACTGGGATTACTGGATAAGACGAGCGTTGTTAGCACAAGCTGCGGTTGCAGTACCAGGACCAACAGTTAACAAACCAGGGGCAGCAGACGGGTTACTGGTTTGTTCACAGATAACGGCACTGTAAACACCAGCGTTGGTTTGACCAACAGCAGAACCGTAATCGAGGATGTCGTTTTGGTAGGTGGTATTAGCCGTGACGGTGTGAGCGGCACCCAATTGGTTGATGTTGCCACTCGCTTGGTCAGCAACGGATCCATAATAGGTAGAAGTGGTGATAACAGGTAAGTTAGAAACTGTGGTGAAGGTGGCGTTTTCTAAGCGATAAGCCTGTTGAGCGCGGTTAATTGTACCGAGGTTGGTGCGAGCTTCAGCTTGTCTGCCTTTGGCTACCTGACCGAGGAGGTTGGGGAGAGCGATGGCGGCGAGTACACCGATGATGATAACGACAACTAGGAGTTCGATGAGGGTGAAACCTTTGTTACCGTTCTTTTTGTTGAGAGCTTGGATGAGTTTGAATTTGAAAGTAGAGTTCATGGGTGTATCCTTGTGGTGGGTAGGTGTGGTTTTTCTTTCCTACAAACAACTTACCCGCCTGTTTCAGGAAACCTATCACCCCTGGCAAAAATTTTTTGGGGGGGAATCGGGGGGCTGTTTCCACAGGACACTTCTAGGGATTGGGGAAAAAACCAAAAAGTTTAGCAGCACCTCCTAAAACAGCAACCACTAAAGCGATGAGAATCCCCCGGTTGGTGAACTCCTGATAACCAACCCGTGCCGTTAATCCCTCGATTTTCTCGTCTAATACTTTAATATCGCCTTTTAACTCGGCCTTGAGTTCGGCCTGTCCGATTTCTACTTTGGTTAGCCGGTCCTCTACCTTGTCAAATCTCTCATCTACCTTGTCAAATCTCTCATTCATCCGCTTTTCAAGGGAGTCGATTTTCTCATCCATCCGTTTTTCCAGAGAGTCGATTTTACTCTCAATTCTGGTTAGGACAGCTTCTAGGGAATAGGTGACGGTTTCGTTAGACATTTGCTATACCCATTTATTATGATCATAAGGCCTCTAGCCTTGCCTAGGAGCCAGTTCTAGGGATTGGGGAAAAAACCAAAAAGTTTAGCAGCGCCTCCCAAGACAGCGACCACCAAAGCTATCAGAATCCCCCGGTTGGTGAACTCCTGATAACCAACCCGTGCCGTTAATCCCTCGATTTTCTCGTCTAATACTTTAATATTGCCTTTTAACTCGGCCTTGAGTTCGGCCTGTCCGATTTCTACTTTGGTTAGCCGGTCCTCTACCTTGTCAAATCTCTCATTCATGCGTTTTTCAAGGGAGTCGATTTTACTCCTAAAGTTATCAATAGTTTTCTTTTCGGGGTGTGAGACTGGAGAATTTTAGGGATTGTTACCGAGGAAAAGAATTCGGATAGCAACAGTGATAATTGCACCGATAGCGGCACTCATGGCACCGATAAGGATAGGGACAATCAGACCTCGAAAACCCTGTAGGTCAGAAATAGCCTTAACTAGAGTGGATTGCTCGTTTTCGTTGACTTCCTTGATGCTGTCTTTAATTTCCTTAAGGACGGATTCAAGGGAATAGGTGACAGTTTCGTTAGACATTTGCTAAACTCCTAGGGTTATTGGCTAAGATAAAATTGGGAATTT
>SFCA01000125.1:0-11077 GCA_007095475.1 Microcystis aeruginosa Ma_QC_C_20070703_M131
CAGTCGATTCTCGATTCTCAAGGTCGTGTAATTGGTACTTGGGCCGATGTGTTAAACCGCGCTGGTATCGGTATGGAAGTAATGCACGAGCGTAATGCACATAACTTCCCCTTAGACTTGGCTAGTGGTGAACAGGCTCCTGTAGCTCTGACCGCTCCCGCTATCAATGGTTAAGTTCTAGTCTGAACGAAAAGGCACTCCCGCGAGGGGGTGCTTTTTTGTTGTTAGAATTATGATATAGCTCGATGTTAAATGGAGTTAATTTTATGATATCCCCTCAAATTATTGAACTGGAACAAAAGTTACGAAATTTTTCGTTTGAAGATAAAAAATGGTTATTAGAACAGTTACATCAACAATTAGGATTGAATAATCAAAAAACAACTAAACAGGTATTAATAGATAGTTGGAATGAAGCTTATAGTGATGGATTGGACGACTCAGAAACTTTAATGTTAGAGGGAATACGCCATCATCAACGCCAATTATCTGAATAAATATGACGATTTTTCAAGGAGAGATTTATTGGATTGATTTAGGAAAACCACAAGGTTCTGAACCTGCTTATCTTCGTCCTTGTGTTGTGGTGCAAAATGATGCTCTGAATCAGTCACAAATTGGGACGGTTATTGTGTGTGCATTAACAACCAATTTGTGACGAGCAGAAGCTATTGGTAATGTTTTATTGAATGAGGGTGAAGGGAATTTACCTGAATCCAGTGTTGTTAATGTTTCACAGGTTTTCACGGTTGATAAGCGTCTTTTAACGGAGTCTATCGGAAGACTTTCTCGGGAAAAAATCAAATTAATTATTCAGGGAATTAAGTTGGTTATTGAACCTCAAGAACTCGAATAATAGGGGGTTATAAAATATAAAATTATAAAAAAAGCGATCAAGCTACCGCTCAAATAATTACCCAAAGATATCTAGCCGCTAGTCCCTGTTTAGAAACCCTGCTAAAACTCCCAGAAGATTCCCTTGGTCATCGAAAATTTGGGTTAAAACCCCGTCGTTTCACGACGGCTTTTCTTGATCTTTGATATAACACTTAAGAACTTCCAGTGGCGCATCTCTCAGTTATCAGTTATCAGATGTGAGTTTTTAAGTGTGCAGTATTAAATAGAAGTTTCCTACTGTCTTTTTACTGATTACTGATTACTGACCGAATTGACATTATTGACAGACCTAGTTAAAATAGAGTACAGACACACATATTTTAACGCAATGAAAGCAAGGTATCAATACCGGATTTATCCAACCGACCAACAAAAGAGGCTTTTGTCTCAATTGTTTGGGTGTGTGCGTGTCGTCTGGAACGATACCTTAGCTTACTGCCAAGAACTCTATCAACAAGGAGAGAAAAAGCCAAAATATACCGAGTTGTCTAAAAGGCTAACTCAAATTAAAAAGACAACAGAAAAAGTCTGGCTGACTGAGGTTTCTTCTATTCCTTTACAACAGTCTTTGAGAGACTTAGAGACTGCTTACTCTAACTTTTTTGCATCTTGTAAGGGAGAAAGAAAAGGAAAGAAAGTAAAACCTCCTAAATTTAAAAAACGTAAATCTAAACAATCAGCAAGATTTACCGATAATGGCTTTACCATTAATCGACACCACGTTACTTTAACAAAAATCGGTGATTTAAAAGTCGTTTGGATTCGTCCATTACCCTCTAAACCTTCTAGCGTCACCGTGATTAAAGATGCGGCGGATCGATACTTTCTTAGCTTTGTTGTCGAGATTCGTCCTGAAACACTTCCTAATAATGGGGAGTCAGTAGGAATCGATTTAGGAATTGCTACTTTTGCGACCCTCTCAACAGGGGAAAAGATCAACGCACCAAAACCGTTAAAGAAACGATTGAAACGACTAAGAAAGGCACAGAAAAACGGTTCTTCGTTACTTGGTATGGTTCGATAGGGGGGCATAAATCGACTAAATCCTTATCTGGCAAGAGACTTAATTGATTAGTTCGCTCTAGTTCAAAAACAATTGACAAAAATCGCCAAATGCCTTTCTATATAAGGGTTCCATCCCTTATAACTCCCGTCCGAAAAAGCCAGAAAACGAGTGGCTAAAATCCACGCAAAGATTAAGGACACTAGCACTGATTTTTTGCATAAACTATCCACTAGAATTGTTCGTGAGAATCAAACGATAATTTTAAAAGTGCCTTCTTGTCTCCCTTCTTGCTTTCCCTCTTCTTTCCAATCTTCTCGCCGCTTTAGATAAGCTGGTGATCAGTTCATAATTACCTCCTGTTCCTCTGTACTTAAATTATCCCTCAACTCTAAATTCTTGCGCCAGAGCGTTTAAATCCAACCTCAAGAATTAAAATGTTTTTGACATCGCTTGAGAACAAAAAAGAAAGGCTGGTTAGAGTTTTTAAAATCCATAATTCCCAGCACGGTATTATCATCTACTTTCCGAAAAGAGTCATTAATCGGCAAATAATCATAAATCATCGTGGCACTGACTTTGTCCCGATATTCCATCATTCGCAGTCTAGCCTGACTTGTCTCTGTTTTCAGCAAGGAGTTGGTCAGCATCAGCAAAGGTTTCAGAGAATTATTTTTAAGTATCGGCAGCCGCAAAATCCAGTTCATGGCCGTGGGATTGGGTGCCAGCTTAAAAATTTTTCCCTGACCATCTAAAAATAACAGGGGGTGGACATTCTCAGTGTCAACAAATTCTTTACCATACCAATTAGATGCCTCTAATAAACCATCCATGGCGTGATTTGTCTGAAGTCCAGAGCCTTGCCAAACACCGAGCATAAAGTCTAAACTCACGGGGTCGAGAGCGTCAAACAATTGTAAAGCTATTTCTGTTGTTGTTTGACCAGCTTTAAGAATCGATTGGCAGCTTTCTAATTCTAATGTTTCCATTGTTTCACTCCTGTTGTGTCCTGACAATAGCAGTATAGCTTCTCAGCCAGAGGGTGGGGGATTGCCACTTGGTTAAAATCACCAAACATCCGACATATCTTCAGTCAATGGGTCATCGTATCGCTTTAGGGTTTCCAGCCATTCACTCATTTCTTCCTTGATGGTTTCTTTAAGTTCTTGCAAATCATCTTTGTCTATTAGGCCTTTTTCAAGTAAGAAAGTGTAGAACTTTTTCAGACTGCCTGCGTTAGCCTTGATGCTTGATTGACTGGCCCACAGTGCCTTTTTGATAAACCAATAACCCAAAAAGTCACTGACCATATCTACCCCGTCTTTAGCTTCTACGGCATCCTCATAGAGTAAATATTCGTTGATATAAAAATCTATATTTGAAACATGATTATTAATGGTTTTTTCGGACAGGCCTGATGATTCTAGCCAACTCTCAAAATCCGTTAGTAATTCATGATTGGCTTTTCTTATCTTTTGACAGTCAGCCTCGTATTTCTGGGAATCATCCATCTCAAATTTCTCTCCTCCAAATCGCTGCTCGATGGTCAATAGGGTAATGAATCAAGTGTTTTTTTCCAAGCGTCTAAAGCCGCCATTTTCTCCTCAGGGTCAACGTCGGCCAACCGCCTGAATCGCCTTTCTCTTTTCTGCTAAATAGCTCCAACGATGTTAGACTCAATTTGCTCAATGATGGCGGCCACATCTTCTTCTGTATCTCGAGGTTGGGTTAATTCCACATCCGTTGAGAAGAGGCACATTTGAGCCCAGTCTAAGTTTTCCACTTCACACTGGTCAATCACCGAACTGGGGATGTTTTTCAGGGTGATGCTATCCCACTCAATGCCGATGAGATTGCTCTGCCGCTCAATTGTCACAATTCTTCCTTGCCAACCACCGATGTCAGTCCCCAAATCTGGGTCGAGTACACCCTGTTTGACGATGACCGAGTCGCCGACTTTGAAGGCAAACTCTGACTCGGAAAATTCGGGCGACAAGCTGGAGGCAACCGAGAGATGATACTCGCTTCCTAGCTCTTTTAACTCAAAATCCACAATCATCCGCTTGTTTTCCGAGAAATAACGGTTTTTCCTGGCTATTAGCTCGTCGATTAGCTCTTGAATATCCGCCTTGAGCCTTTTATCTCCTTTAAGAAGGTCTTTGTTAAAAACTCGGTCTATCATCTCTTGCCGCTTTGATTCGGGGGACAACGCCAGATTCCAAGCGATTATCCCTATGGTCAGCAGTGTTCGCATAGATCCCTTCGTTTCATTGGATTCGCGGTAAGGCTCGATAAAATCCTCCAGAACTTCCGACATTGTGACTTCCCCAGAAGGAGAGACGACAATTTCCTTGAAAGGCAAGGACTTTTCTCTTAATTTCTTCTCAAAGCTTTTCAAGGGTTTTTCGGATCCTTGGGACATTTTCTGCAGCCTGAGCAGTTCACTAAATGCCTTCGATTTTTTAGCCATGATTGAGCGGGAAAATATGTGTTATTAATCCTGTTGGGTTGCTGAACAACATTGGAATAGGGGAATTGTAACTGCTGTCAGGGAGCGATTGCGCTCTCATTATTAAATCTTAAAGTTCTGGTCTGAGTCGTCAGCTGTTGACTGCTATCCGATACTTTTTTGTTAACATAGATTAGCAATGCACTTTCAGAGATTCTCTTAAAACAGAGGATATCTCCTTCTCAAATCCCCCGCGGGGGAAAAATATGTCTCAAAAGCCGATTTATCTAGATTGCCACGCCACGACACCGATGGAGCCGCAGGTTCTGGCGGCGATGTTACCCTATTTTACCGAACACTTTGGTAATGCCAGTAGTATTAATCATGTCTATGGTTGGACAGCCGAGGCTGCGGTTAAACAGGCACGAGAAACAATCGCCGCTGCTATTAATAGTAGTCCCGAAGAAATTATTTTTACCAGTGGGGCAACGGAGGCCAATAACCTGGCTATCAAAGGGGTTGCCGAAGCTTATTTCGCCAAGGGACGGCATATAGTTACGGTGGTGACAGAACATCGCGCCGTTTTAGATCCCTGTCATTATCTGGAAAAATTGGGTTTTGAGGTGACAATTTTACCCGTCAGTGGTGATGGCTTAATTGACTTGGAATTACTAGAAAAATCTTTACGTCCTGACACGATTTTGCTGTCAATTATGGCGGCTAATAACGAGATTGGGGTGATTCAACCTTTAGCAGCAATTGGGGCGATTTGTCGCCAGTATCAGGTACTTTTTCATACGGATGCGGCCCAAGCAATCGGGAAAATTCCCCTAGATGTGGAGGAAATGAATATAGATCTGATGTCCTTAACTGCCCACAAAGTCCACGGACCGAAGGGAATCGGTGCGCTGTACGTCCGGCGCCGGAACCCCAGAGTTCGTCTCGCCGCTCAAATTCAAGGGGGAGGCCAGGAAAAAGGACTGCGATCGGGTACAATATTTACACCACAAATTGTCGGTTTTGCCAAGGCGGTAGAATTGGGCATCAAAGCGGTTGAAGAAGATAACAGCTACTTAAATCAGTTAAAAGCCCGTTTATGGGAGATTATCAGTCAATTAGACAGAATTTATCTCAATGGTCATCCTAGCCAAAGATTAGCCGGAAATTTAAATATTAGTATTGAAGGGGTGGACGGTGCGGCGTTATTGTTAGGATTACAGCCAATAGTGGCGCTTTCCTCCGGTTCTGCCTGTTCTTCTAGCCATACCGCCCCCTCTCACGTTTTAACTGCCTTGGGTCGCCCCGAATCTCTCGCTTATGCCTCCCTGCGCTTCGGGTTGAGTCGTTTTAATACTTTAGAAGAAATCGAACGGGTGGGGGAACAGGTGGTTTTAACGGTTAATTCCCTCCGCAAGGCCAAAAATTTTTGACGTTTCGGCACCTATCCACAAGTTGCTTTCGGTCTAGGTTTGAAAAATTCCGGAAAAGCTTTCTAAACTAAGAGGTATTTAAACCGCTTATTCTCATACCATTTTTCTTTATTCGCGTCACAACGAATACCGGCTTGGCAAGCATTCGAGCGTGGATATCTGTCATGGATTTAGAAATTTGGTATCAGATTAACCGAATCTCCTCTGAGTAACGCACAGAAAACGGGTTTCTCCGAGAAACCCGTTTTCTACTCATGCAAGGGTTTGGGGGGTAGAAGGCCCCAAAAGCTTGGATTGAGTGATTGTTGCCTCTTGCCTTCGTTAAGACTGCTTTTGACTGATTGCCGTCCCGGTTAATAACATTGATGCTTGGTTTTCAGTCCAGTGAATCATCCAACTCGGTTGTAATCCCAAAACAATAATAAATAAAGCCAAAGCAATTTCGGGAAATCTTTCGGGCCAGGTACTGCGAGGAATGCGCGATAATTCAGGGGTTAAACGACCAAAGAAAACCCGATTAATCATCAGGAGAAAATATACTGCGGTTAAACCACTAGCAACCAAACATAAGAGCGTTTGTATCGGAAAAATCGGGAAACTGCCACGAAAGACCAAAAATTCGGCGATAAATCCCACCATTCCGGGGATGCCGGCGCTGGCCATGGCCGCTAAAATCATTAACATTCCCGTGATTGGTAAACCTCTTTCTGGATTTAATAAACCGCGTAGATAATCCACATCCCGGCTGCCGGTTTTTTTATACACTACTCCCACCAACAAAAATAACAAAGCGGAAATTAAACCGTGACTAATCATCTGCAAAATCGCCGCAGTGATGCTTAATCTGGTGGTGGCCGCCGCCGCTAGTAAAATATAGGCCATGTGGGAAATAGAAGAATAGGCCACTACTTTTTTCATATCCTTTTGGGCAATAGCGCAACTGGCCCCGTAGAGGGCGCTGATAGCTGCTATCGTTGCTAACCAAGGGGCGATAGTCACCCAAGCATCGAGAAATAAACCGACTCCAAAGCGCAGCAGTCCATAGGTTCCTAATTTGAGTAATATTCCCGCTAAAAGCACAGAAACGGGGGTAGATGCTTCGACGTGGGCATCCGGTAGCCAAGTATGAAAGGGAAAAATCGGGATTTTGATGGCTAATCCGATGAGAAGGGGGATGAGGAGCAGTAATTGGGTTTTAACGTCTAAATTATTCGATAAAAGGGGATTATAGGCGAAATTATTAGCACCGGTTAGCCAAACTAAGCCGAGGAAAGAGATTAGCACTAAAAAGCCTGAAATTGCCGTATATAATAAAAATTTCATGCCCGCATAACCGCGTCTTTGACCCCCCCAAATGGCAATGAGAAAGTAAAGGGGGACGATTTCTAATTCGTAAAATAGGAAAAATAGCAGTAAATCCTGCGCTAGAAAGGCCCCCGCTACTCCGGCATTGAGTAACAGGAGCAGGGAATAGTAAAATCTCGGTCGGTTAACCTCTGTACCACTAGCATAAAGAGCAATTATTGTCAAGAGGCTGTTAAGAAAAAGTAATGAAAATGATAAGCCATCGACACCGAGGGCATAATTGAAACCGAGGAAATTAATCCAAGGCAGGTTAACCGTGAACTGCATTTGCGGGTTACTAGGGTCAAATTGCCAGCCAAGGAGAATATTCAGCAGTAAGAGAACGACAGAAAGAGTTAGAGCTAATCCTCGCACTTTTTTCGCCTCTAGAGGCGCGTAGGCAATCAGTATCGCCCCTATAATCGGTAGCCAAATAAAAGCGTTCAGCATTCTTTACTGGAAATGGGGATGATAAACCTTCCCATTATTGCCTGAGCGGTCAATCTTTAGCAAGATAGCTATCAACTTTTAACATTCATTAATAAAATGAGCCAGAGATTGCCATTACCAGCAATTCCTCGGCAAAAAATGGCGATTTTGTCGCCATATACCTAGTAAATCCCTTGGCTTTTGGCTGGGAAAATGACGCTAATTTAGGAAACCCTCATAACTCACCATTAAGATAACTGCTATAATTATCGTCCGGGGTTTGACTCGGTGTCAAAAAAGTTTCAGCTAATTTAATCAAATTGGTTCGATTAATCTTTCCCTGGGGACTTTTTGGTATCTCTGGTAATTTTATCCAATGTTTCGGCAGTTTATAATTGACTAATTTATCCTTAATCTGGGATTGAATAATTGTCTGGCATATCTGAGAGTTAACGGGGACATAAAAAGCCACAATTACCTGACCCCATCGAGAATCTGGCAACCCTAAAACCACCACATCTTTAACTAAATTAGTTTGTCTAATGGCAGTTTCTACCTCAAAAGGATAAACATTTTCTCCTCCAGTAATTATTTTTTGACTATCGCGACCAATGATATATAAATAACCACTTTCATCCAAGTAACCTAAGTCATCGGTCTCGAAGTAGCTTGCTTGATTAAGATGGGGATAATAACCTAAAAATAAAGATTTTGCTTCAATAATAATTTTCTGGTTATCGGGATTAATTTTTATCTGAGCATGGGGTAATAGCTGTCCATTACTATTATTGCCTCGTCGAAAATCTTCTGGTTTAAGGGTGACAATTTGTGAGGCAGTTTCCGTCATTCCATAGGTGGGAGACAAAGAAATATTATATTCTCTAGCTTTTTCTAGTAAAGATGGCCATGCAGGGGAACCTCCTAGTAAAACTGTTTTAAAATTGGCTAACCAGCGAGGATCATTTTCTAGAAAGAATTGTAATTGAGTGGGTACTAAAGAGATAAAATAATCTTGAAGATTGAGATTATTTATCCGCTTTTGTTTGATTTTATGGTAAGGAATAACAGCAAAATCTCCCCCTGTTAAAAAACTTCTCAGAAACTGCATTAAACCACTGACATGATATAAAGGTAATAGGCAAAAAGAGTTAACCTGCTCGACTTGAAAATATTCAGAGAAACCTTTGACAGAAGCAGTTAAAGTTAACCAGTTATGGATAGCAAAGCGAATTTTTCCCGATGTTCCCCCCGTGGGTATCATCAGAGAATTAGTCAAAGGATTGACAGGAGGAGAATTATGGTTAAAAACCTCGATATTTTCACCAAAAATATAATCGGGTTGCACCAGAGAGAAAACCTGTTCCCATTCGTTAGTTTTCCAGTCGGGATTAGCTAGAAATAGGCAACTTTTGACCCTGACAGCAGCCAAGAATATAGCTAAGAATTTAATGGGATTGACTTCAGCAAGCAGTATAGTTAATCGAGGATTATCTGCGGCGATAAATTTCTGACAATAGGACTGATATAATTGATAAAATTTCTGGCTATTGTATCCATATAACCAATCTTTTTGACTGAGATATGCTAATTTTTTGCTGATGTCGTCCACAGTTTTTCTAACCAATCGGGGTCACTATTATTAAACCATTGTTGCACACCAAAACCTAAAGCTCGCTCCTTGCTGGGGTATTCTTGTGCTAGACGTAGAGCGGATTTTCTGCCGATATTAGTTTCTAAAACGGAGGAAAATACTAAATCTAAGGGATATTTTTCCCAGAGATTTCTTAACCCTTGGATTGAACCAGTAATAGCAGGTTTAATCACAAAAATTCCTCGCCATCCCCGTTGATAACATTCCTCTATTTGTCGAAGATTGGCCACCGATTCATCTAAAGCAATCCCCGTGGTAAAATCTTGACTTAATTGCAACATTTCTAACCATTGAGACGGGGGTAAAGGTTGTTCGATAAATTCAATTATTTGACATTCATCGGCAATTTTTAACCAGATTCTACTCTCAGCAATACTTAATCCCCCATTGGCATCTAAACGCAATTTAATTCCCCTGGGTAATCGGTCAATTAATTTTTCAAATAAGGTTAACTCCTCTGCCAGAGAAGTGACCGCAATTTTCCATTTATAAGTATTAGTTTGATTGGTGGCTAGAATATCATCCAGACAGGGAAATACTGCCGCACCAGTGGGCAATAAATAACTATACTTTTTCGGTTCTAATTCTCTTGATTTATTCTCGATACTTAAATCTTCTAAAGCTGATTCAAAGGCAAATTGACAAGCGGGAAATTGTTCGGGAATAGAAAAAATTGAAGTTATTGATAGGGGATTTTCGAGACTTTGACAGAATAATATTGCTGCCGATAATGTTTCTGAACCAAATTCAGGTAAAGGAGCAATTTCTCCCCATCCAATACGTCCATCTTCCGCTTCTAAGCGAATAATAATTCCTTCCCTAATTTGCCAGAGTCCGTGATGGGTTTGTAGGGGACGCAGCAAAGGACGCTGATAAACACGAAATTGCCAGAAATACATGATTAACTATAAGTAGTAGTGAGAAATTAATTTTCTAGTTGAGATAGGAGACCTTTCAGTAATCAGTAAACAGTAATCAGTCAAAGGCTGCAGCTCAATTTTATAGAACTATCTATATCATATTTTGGGCTTGTAAGTAAGTAATCTCAATTAATTGTTAGATAGTGGGACAGGCTTCTGGTTCTTTGTATTTTATCTTTAATTGTAACCGGCTACTTAGTTGATGATAGGTAGTGCGTTACTTCAATCATAGTCCATCACACAATCACAGTCGATGATAGGTGGTGCGTTACGACGGATTGTCACCTTCCAGTCAAAGCAGCAATTTTGGCCGTCTAACGCACCCTACAAGCTGTATTTAGATTAAACTAACACAACTATATCAGAGGCGGAAATACTGGGTTTAGAACTAAGAGTTGCAATTTGAATAGCTGCTATTGTACCTGTCCCGTCCCCATCAAAGAATAATCCTCCAGTGATTGTATTATAAATAAAGCGATTGCTGGCATTTAATGCAGTTGTTCCTAACACGAATTGAGCAGATGTAAGGGGAACTCCTGCGGCTAAACCACCGCCAAAACCCGCAGTAGAGACAGCAATTTTATCCCCCTGACTGGAGAGAAAATCAGTAATTGTGTCAATCCCTTCATTGCGGTTGTTGAAGGTGAATTTATCGCCACCCGCACCCCCTGTTATGGTATCATTACCTAAGCCACCAACTAGAATATCATTGTCCAGAGTACCAGTGAGAATATCATCGTTTGATGACCCGATAATAGGTAAGGGATTACCAATCAGATTATCCCCGTTAAAGTCTTGTTGGAAGTTGGTTTCTTGAGTAAAAGCTTCCGATGAGTTTAATCCCCACCATCCGCTTGAAGATTGCCAATTCCAGTTATTATCTAAACTCCACAAGTGGAGATGATTACTATCGTTATATTTCCATAAAATTTGATTGACTCCGTTGACGGTTTC
>SFCA01000126.1:0-2986 GCA_007095475.1 Microcystis aeruginosa Ma_QC_C_20070703_M131
ATCTAAACTAAACATAGTTTCTATCTCCCGACGATTGAGAAGCGGTAACTTATAAACGAGAATCGTCTCTATTAATTGTAAGAGTTCTTGCGGTTTTTGGTCGGGGGTTAATTCTTCCCGCACTCTTTGGATTAATTTTCGGGTGCTATCAAGCGCTTTTGCTTTAGATAGGGTGATTAATTGGACTGTGGCTAAACCAATCGAAGTTTGAGGAGTGTTTTCTAATTCATTCAGATAAATCCGTCTCACTCGCTCGCAGTTGAGGAGTTCCCGATAGCGTTGAACTTTATCAGTTTCTACTTGAGGGTTAGGATAGACAATCACCCCCCGCCAATCATTGGTTAAGTCGGTTTTACTGAGATATAAGAAGATTTCGGTGAAAAAGCGCTGATAAAAAGCCTCATCTTCTTGAAATCGTACCTCATACTAAATCCGTTGAGTAACGCACAGAAAACGGGTTTCTCGGAGAAACCCGTTTTCTACTCATGCCTTGGCTTCGTTGATGGGGAGTTGAATTAATTCAAAGAAGATAGAGGGGAATGATTGAAAGAGTTGATAAAAAATCGTGTCAGTTTTCATGCCTTTATTTTACAAGGCGTAGCGTACCGTCGGCAACGCATTTTTTGAGCAGCAATAACCTTTCTGGGGTTCATAAACTTCTATAAATTGTCTTCCACAATGCACACAAATGTAGTTCTGTTTTCCTTTTCTATGACCATAATCATAGCTAAATCAGCAGTGCTGATTTCCCCAAGGCACCCAAAATGTGACATAGGGAAGATCACAGAGTTACAGAACTGGTTAGGTAAGGATAAAATACCAGTGGTTGCTTTAATATCACCTGAATAGTCGGTTTTTGGTGTCTTTCCCGAGACTATCGGCTGCTACCACTGGTTTGCTGTTGTTTGTTGTTGTAATCCGAGGAAATATAGTTCTTGCGTTCCCAAGCGCCTGAACTGCATTTGTCTCTCTAGTAAAAATTGTAACAGACAATACCCATTTTGTGTAAAAAAAAGTAAACAATTCGGTAAAAAATTATTTTTTGCGGTAATCCTCAACCCTCTGAGGACAGCCCCAGATTACCGTTTCCTGTTTGTAAACCACCATACCGGGCTTTGCGCCCTTGGGTTTATAGACGTATTTGGGACGGGTATAGACGACGGGAACCTGTTCACTATGGCGAGCGCGGCTATAATAAGCGGCGTAATCGGCGGCAAATTGCAGATCGGCGGCTTCTGGAACTGTACCGGGGGTTAAACGGAGTAAAACGTGACTACCGGCGATTTCTTGACTATGAAACCAGATATCGTAATCGCTGGCACTACGAAAAGTTAGCCGATCATTTTGACGGTTATTTCTGCCAATCCACAATTCTACTCCAGAGGGAGTAATAAAGCGCATGGGTTCGGATTCTTGATTATTCGTCCGATTACGCTGGTAATTGCTTTCTAGATACTTCTGTTGGATTAATTCTTCTTGTATCTCGTCTAAGGTCTGTAAATCTTCGCTGCTGCTATAATTTTCTAGTTGACTTAAACTCGATCGCACTTGTTCGAGATAATTAATTTCACTGACCACTTCCTCTAATAAAGGTTCCACCGCTAACCGCGCCCTTTTTAATTTCTGATGTTGTTTATACAAATATTGGGCATTCTGCACGGGATTTCTTTCGGGATCGAGAGGAATAATGACAGGTTTTCCTGTTTGGAAATCCGCCAAACTAATGCTAGTCATTCCCTGCTGTATTTGCTGCAGATTTGCCATTAATAAATCCCCTTGCTCTTTATAGCGATCAGCATGAGCAGATTCTGCTAGTCTTGTTTGAAATCCCGCCGCTTTAGTTTGCAGTTTAGTCAGTAAAGAGGTGATTTTTTGATTTAATTTTTGCTGTAGTTGTCGAAAGCTTTCTTGATTAATTTGGTCGCTATAATAACGGTTTAATAATTCTTGGACATCTTTAGCCGCTGCCAGCATCTCCCCACCGATCACCGTATAACCTTCTCTTGTCCATCCGGGTTGAAAGGTTTTATTTTCGAGCATTTTTAACCATTCTTGCCAAACTGAAAAGAGCTTTTCCCAATCAGTATTATCTAACTGATCCGTGTTTAATTTCGGGTGAATTTTGGCTTTTTGCAACAGCGATCGAGCGATGACCGGACTAACCCCACGATAGGTACTAACTAACTGTTTTTCGATAGCTTTAGGGATTAAACTAACTCTGGCTTGCCAACTGCTCAAGGATTCTTCTAAACTGGGATTTGTTCCTAATAAAACGGGGGGTAGTTGATAGGTTTGTCCCGTTTGTACGGTGCGAACACTAGACTGGGTGGCATTGACTTGATGGGCAACGGTGACAATTTGATTGTCAGCCGCAGTTAAAATCACATTGCTATATTTGCCAATAATTTCTATATACAAATGCCACAGCGCCGGATCATCGGGACGTTTGGCAAATTGCAGATCGATGACTCTTTCCCACGGGGCAACAAATGCTAATTTTGTCAGGGCAAAACCATTGAGTTGATGACGCAATTGATCGCTAAAAGTGAAGGTATCAGGGACTTTCGGCGGCGGATCACCAATATGCAGCCGCGCTCCTTGGGGATGCCAAGAAATAATTAACCATCCCTTACGATCGAAGGTTCGTAAATAGAGGGCGATCGTTTGGCGATCAATTTGATACACTTGTTCTAGTCTCGCTGGCAGCCAAGTGGCGGCAATTTCGGCACAAGTGGCGCTGAGGGTGGTAAAGTCTACGGATTGCATTTTCAGGATTCAGGAGATATTCTCGATGCCAAAGTTGGCACCGCCAAGCATGAAAATATCATAGCTTCCCACTAAGGCTAAGACAAAAAAGTTGTTTCCTCAATAGAACTCTTGCAAATTAATTATATGTTATAATGATGGGTTAACTAATTTTCCCCAAAAAATTAGTTAACCAGTACATTTGTCCTGAATGAAAACTTGAAGTTTAACTTTTAACTCA
>SFCA01000127.1:0-9536 GCA_007095475.1 Microcystis aeruginosa Ma_QC_C_20070703_M131
TCTGAATCGTAAGTTATAACTATTATAATCTCATTTCTCTTTGTGATCAGGTTCAAGATTTTCTCGTTTTTGACTGCTATAAGCATTAATACTCATTGCACAAGTGAGATGCTCCCTGAATTAACCCTACAATTTTTTTAATTCCAATTAATTAAGCGTCTGAATAGAAACGATACTTAATTAATAAAAATCAATAAAAATAAAGATTGTTTAAGAAAAATTATTTAAAATTAACACAATAATTAGAAATTTAGTGATAGATATAAAAGTACAAAAGAGCCAATTAATCTAACAATCCTATTTTTTTAGCCAGAGATAAGTCTTTTCTAGGTCTTTTCAAGGCTGTTGAATATACCTCTTAAACAATCGAGTTTTCTATAGCTTTATGCCCAAATATATAGCCATCACCTTCTCCCCCGTCCAAAGCTTTATTGAAAAATCCCGCAAATTGAGGGACCTGTACGGAGCCTCTCAGATTCTCTCGGATCTGACCAGTACAATCGTCACCCACCGGCCCGAGCAGTACCACCTAATTAGCCCCGGACTCCTAAACTCCCAACAGGGAATGCCCAACCGTGTTCTCCTGAAAATCGATAGCGAAATGCAGTCCTCCTCCTCCGAGGAAATCATTGCGGAACTGCAACGAGCCTTTTTAAATCGTTGGAAAAATATTCTCGCAACCTGTAGAAAATGGGTCGAAAACGCCCTCGCGCCTTACTATCGATCCTCAGAATGGAATTGGCAAAAAAGCTGGAAAAAGTGGGAAAAACGCACCTGGGAATTTTTCTGGGGCATGGGGGACAATCTAGAGTCCGCCATGGTCGATCTAGAAAATCGTAAACTCGCCCGCAATTGGCAAGGGGTGAATTGGGTCGGGGAAAGCTCTAGTCTGTCCGGGACTGACGCGATCGCTTGGTACGGGATGGATCGGGAAAACCAAGACATGAAAACGCTTGACTGGAGCGAAGAAAACCGACATATCGCCCTATTCTACCGAAGATTAGCCTTCCTACTCGATGGAGTTAACGATCCTGACGGTCAACCCAAAGATAAACAACCGGAAGGCAAATACATCGATGGAAACGAAAGATTGAATATTCCCGAATTAACCAAACGGTTGATCACTCTCCCACATATCGCCCGCTCTCTAGGAGTTGAACTTCCCGAAGAACTTCGCCAGCGAGGATTTCGAGACCTGATCAGGAGACCGCAAGATAACCCCGCCTCAGTGGGACAAAAAACGGGCTGGTTCATGGGAGATGGCGATAAAGTAGGCGATTACCTGAAAAACCTCGGCTCAGACCAAAAAATCCGAGATTTCAGCAAGATTATGCGTCGGTGGGGACAACAATTTCAGAGGGACTTTAACCAGACCGAACTCGGCAGAATAATTTACGCGGGAGGAGATGATTTTTTAGGCATCGTTTATAATAGCCAATTTCCCGATCCACAACTCGACTCGATCGAGATCGATCGAGTTTTTCACTGGCTACAAACCCTCGATCAACAGTGGAAAACTGGAAAAACTGAAGAAATCAATCAACGGGTGACTCTAAGTCTCGGCTTCGTTTGGGCAGCCCACAGCATTCCCCAGAGAGACGTTTTACAGCACTGTCGGGAAGCAGAACAGCGCTCGAAAAAACTAGGACGCGATCGCCTCACCATCCGCGTTTTATTTAACAACGGGCAATATGTTCAATGGACAACCAAGTGGAAATACTTGAACACGCTAAACCACTATCGAGATCGGGACGGCGGGAAAAATTGGGGTCATATCTATAGCGACTTCGCCCGACTAAAAGCCCGTCACGCTTTTGGTCTGGGCTATCTCGATAACCCTAGAAGCCATTCCGATGGCGCAGACTCGAAAATCCTCGATAACCTCTCCACACTCCTACAGTTTTTCGATCTATACTTTAGCGGCTATAAAGAAATTTTAGAAAAAGAAGATGATCAGATCGTCTCCCTCCCAAAGGACGCGCCATCGAAGGACTACGCTAGGGCGATCGTTCGCTGGATAGACGAACTGATCGCGATCGGTTGGCATCTCTCGATCGGGGAAACGATCAAAAAATAATCCTAAATCCGGTTATTAAAGACTGATTATCTATTGCCATCTGCCTTGAAAATACAAGCTGAAATAACGCAAATTTGTCAATCATACTAAATCCCTTGAGTATAAGCTACATATCAGGAGAGACACTACTGCAAGGGGAGTGACTCTTAGATTATTACAGATGTGTCAGCGGCTGCGTGTAAGCATCCCACCGAAAAACTAATGCGCTCCGGGGTTTGGGGGCGGCGCCACGCCCCCAACGGGGGGTTTGGGGGGTAGAACCCCCCAAAAGCTTGGATTGAGTGATAAAATCGGCAGTAATGCTAAATCCGTTGAGTATAGGCTACATATACAGGAGAGGCACTCATGCAAAAGGGGAAATAAATAATCAGTTTTTAATAACTGGATTTAGGATCAGAATATTTTCGGGCTTGGCGGCGTCAACTTTGGCATCAGGACTGCCGACCGCCTTCGTTAACTTTTCCCGCTTGGATTTTATGTTTTCCCATCTCATCATCATTAAACCCCTCGGCATGATGTACGGCAGTTCCGGCGCGTTCCTCTCCCCAGAAAACCTTGTCGGACGTTCTGGCTCTAAATTTCCCCCCGATGCCGCCACCCTATCCGGACTATTTTTCAGCGCCAATAAAACGACCCATCAGTATAGCCATCGGGAATTAAGAGACAACCTCTTCATCGCTGGCCCTTTCTGGGCCAAAACCAATAGTCTTCGTAACGTCTATATCCCGATTCCCCGCACGAAAATAATCGCCACCGACAAATCCGACGAATGGCGAATCATAGCTGCACCCGATCGACAAGTCGTCTGGGAGCGAGATTGCGACAAGGACTCAATAGAACCCGAATTTTCCTGGATTTCTAGTGAAGATTGGACAGAATCGGCGCAATACATCGCCGACAACGGATTTGCGGAACTCTCGCCGTGGGAATTTACCCCGATCCTACATCCCAAGCTAGAGATCGATCGACGCTGTACCGTCGAGAAGGACGGTCTGTTTTTAGAATACGCCGTGCAGATGAAGGAGGGAACCTGTTTGATCTATCTAGCCACCCATCCCCTCGATCCGGGATGGTATAAATTCGGCGGAGAAAATCATCTAGTCGAGATCGAGAGCGTTGAGATTAAACCCGATTGGGCCATCTATCAATTGCTGAGACAGCCAATCGAACAGGCCTTTGCGACGATTACTCCGGCCATCTGGGGATCGAAACGATTTTCCTCCCGAATTCCCGAACAACCCGATTTCCCCTCAGTTCAACTGCTGCTCACCGACAAACCCATCCCCTACCGTTACGGTTTAGGTGGACGCTTGGGACGGGGTAGGTATTCCGTTCCTTCGGGAAGCGTGTATGTGCTGGAAGAACTGATCGGGCGATCGTGGTGGGACTGGCCAGAAGACTGGTTTCCTAGAGAGGGGTTTCCCCTCAAACATATCGGCTGTGGACTATCTCTACCGCTAACATTGACATCCTCGCCGCCGTAAAACGGACGGCGATTCCTCACCACGCCACTTTTTAAGGGTGGTCGCTGAACGGGGTTGACGCTTCACCGAAAAACGCTTAATTGCTTAAGTCTGACTCTTTCTCCACGTCCGTTTTGAGTGTCCGAATGCCCTCCGGCCACTTTGAACAAGTCGAAAAAATCTCATGTTCAACCTTATTTCCTAGAAAGTTTTACTCGTTCAAGGCCGAATTTGAATTCTTTTCTGAACAAAACCCCCTACTATCTGTTGTCAAGGTTCAGTTTTTAGCTTGGTTATCGCTTTTTCCATTGTAGCTTAAAGCCGTCCTAAAAGGACGGGGTTTTAACCCAAATTTTCGATAAAAGGATTGAATTGAATGTATCTAAAAGCCTACGGCATCATTGAAACCCTTGCCCCACTCCATCTGGGAGCCGCCGCCGGAGAAGAAAGCGGCAACCTTAACCTGATCTTTCGCGATCAGTTCACCCAAACGGGCATAATCCCCAGTAGTTCCCTACGCGGTCGTCTCCGCTCCGATATGTTAGCCCGTTTAACAAGCCAATACAAGAAGCGAGGGCAATCCCCGGAACAGGCCAAAACGAGCGCGTTACAAGAAGTGGAACGCTGGTACGGCCGCGGTGCGGAAAAAAACCGACAGGAAAACTACGATTATGAATCGATTATCAAACCAGAACACGCCTCGATCGTCTGGCTGCCGGTTTTCTGCCCCGGACAACCGATCGTTTGGGTTAGTTGTCCGAGTTTACTGCGACGCTACCAACGCATTGCCGACGTGAAGGCAGACATCCCCCCCGAGTACACCGGCTCGCAAACTCTAAAAACCCGTTCCAAAAACAACTCTGACCCCGTACTTTTCTTCAACTTGGGGTTTATCACGGTGAGTTACCCAAATCGGGATCTAACACCCTGGTTTCCCCTCAAAAACCTGCCCGCCGTGGTGGTCGATGACAATGATATGGGTATGATCCACGATATGGCCCTCTATCGTCAGAGTCGCGTGCAGTTAGAAGAAGATCGGAAAGTGGCGGCTAATAAAGCTTTTTTTAATGTCGAGGCAATACCAGAAGGAACAGTCCTCGCTTTTCCCCTTGCCCTTAAACCGATCGATGATAACGTTTGGGACAACTGGAAACCACTGGAACAAGATAAAACGGGGGATATTTATCTAGGGGGACTCGAATCGGTCGGCTTCGGCCACTGCATGATGACCTTGAAAAAACCATCGGGAGGTGCTTCATGACATGGAATCCTTATAACCTCGATCGGGCTGCCCAGGAATTGGTCTTAAAATACCGAGACAGCGAGAAAGTGTTAAATGAATCCCACAAAATGAGAACCACCGTCGCCTACGGTTTAGAACGTTTTTGGGGTGAACACCTGAGATTGATCGACAAAAATGACGCTACTGATCAACAAAAAGGACGATACTGGCAAGATGTCTGGCAGAAATTCGTCGATATCTTAGAAGAGGCGGGATTACGGGTTCCCCGTGGCAAGATTAATCCTCAAGATAAACCGGAAGCTCAAACCAAAGCTATCCAAGCGATCGCCAGAGAGTTCTGGAATCAAGAAACTTTTCCCCTAGAAGATCAGAGAATCGCTCTCTACGTCCTCACCCAACTTTGTGATAGCTTGGTCTGGTGGACGCAACGATACAAAAAACCTAGCTCTAATCCCCAAAATCCGAACATCGAGGAGGAAGAATAAAATGCCGGACTGGTCAGATGTACCCCTCCTCTATCAAGCACAGATCGAGGGAAGATGTCAACTACAAAGACAAGAAAATAAACAAAAATCGCGAGCCTACGATTGGGTCGAAGAGTGGACAGAATTTTATCATTCTGCTGACGATAGTGGGGGTAAATCCCCACAACCCGATAAAACTCCCAAATCGCAACAACGTCCGTCTCCTGTCAAAAAAAATAACCTTTCCGAACCACCGCAATTTAGCGGAGAAGCCAAGACGCGACCCTATACTATGACTTGGCGACTCGTCACCAATGGAGGTCAAGATGATGGCATTATCCGACCGGCTATCGGTGCGCGGGGCTATCCCTACTACCCCGGATCATCGATGAAAGGGGCTTTCCGTCGTGCCTGTGCCTGTACTACCGAACAAGCTTTCAGATATTGCGGCAAACCCTCCCAAGGCGATCAGGGTTCTGAACCAGGTATTCTGCGCTTTCTAGGAGGCTATCCTACGGATAATAACTGGACTCGAAACTTAGTCGATATCGCTCATCCCCAGCAGGAAAAACAAGTTATTCAAGACGGAAAAACTAACGCTAATGTACTATTATCTTTTCACGAGGTAACTCTCAACTTCGGGATTTCCAGTACCATTCCCCTCGACGAACAAGAATGGCGAACGATCTGGCAAATTTGGGAGAAAGCGATCGGCAATGGACTCGGTTCCAGAGTTAGCGCCGGATACGGTCGCTTTAAAGATGTACCCTCACCAGAAACCCTCTTACAAGTTCATCTCACAGGACAGGGAATCACCGCTACATTACTCGACAAAACTCCCGAATTCCGTCCCAATATGTTTAAAGCGGTACTGCGGGGTCATACCCTACGTTTACTAGGAGGAATGACCGATGAAAAGACCGCTAAACATCTGACCCAAATCCTCTGGGGGGGTATCGACGGAGCCGCTACTCTGGGACAACTCGGCATCAGCTTCACCTACCATGATGATGATTTAAAATTTGGCGAGCATCCCTACACTCCCCCGGGTAAAAGCAAGCAAATTATGCCTCTATACAATCTCAAACGGGGAACTTTAAAAATTTCCTGTATGAATCGTCGCACTTCCCCAGAAAAGCGGCAAGAACTCGCGGAATTAGCCAAGGCAATAGTGCAATTCTCTCTCTTACTCGGTGGATTCGGCAAATCATGGCGAAGAGCGGATCACCGTCTCTTTTTCCGTCCCTATTTAGAAAAAGGCAATAAACCGATGATCGGGTGTCATTGGAAATTTATAGACTCTTCAAAATCTCTTTATCTTCCTATCACCGATTTACAACAAGATCTATCGCAATTTATCGATCGCCTTCGGACACGATTCCAGAATTACGCCGCTCAACAAGGCTATACGATTCATCCTGATAATCCTGTACACTGTGATTGGCGAGAAGCTTGGTATCCTTACGATAATCAAGGTGGGGTGCAAGTCTGGGGAAGAATTGTCGAGGATCGGATTAAAGCTATCAAATGGTTCCATCAACCTTACGAGGGAACCCACACCCTGCGGAACTTACAAGGAAGCATCGGACGGGACTCGCAAACTGGAAGACTTTGGTATCGAATTTACCCTTATTATCAATTGAATTCTGAAGGTAAACTGCAACGACAGAAACCACCGATCGAACTATTGACTTTCTTTCCCGAAACAACCGAGAATAGCGCTCATTTTATCGCTTTTCTCAACGAGCGATCGGACTTTGTACAAATTTGGTAATATTTGTCATATTTATCGGGTATGCTGAAAAAGTACGGGCGAAGCATTCGGATAGAAAATCTACAGTTTCACCGATAGGTTATTGCCCGAATGCTTCGCCCCTACAGGACGCGGGCCGATAAAGACGCAAGGTTTTGAACGACGATCAAAATCTTGCACCTGTGAGAGCAAAACAGAACCCTAAAACCCTTACCTCGTCCATATTGCCCATTTATTCAGCAAACCCTATTTATCGGGTAAAACCATGACTACTTGGATTATCACAACGGGAAACAGCGATATTCAATTAAATACCGATGCCAATTGGAAGAGAGGGAAGGGATTATTTGAGAAGGCTAGAAACAACAAACCTCTCTGTAATTGCCAGGGAGAAGGTGAAGATTTTACCCAGCCAAAAAAAGAAAAAAATACTAACTTTTTTACCGTTGCCGCTAGAGTTTTGGGATTAGTTTATCAAGGTCATAAAGATTGTTATTCAGATTTAGTATTCCCTTTGCTTGATGTTTTAATTAAAGAATTTCAAGATCAAGAATTTCCCGATCGAGTTTATATCATCCTAACCGATCAAGAAAAGCTTTTTAAAACATCGGACATCAAAAATTCTCCCTGTCCTTTCTGGCAAGATACCTGTACCTTAAAACCGCTTTTTGGCTCTTCTCGACTTTGTGTGATAATTTTTGCTTATGAAATCCTGAAGTTCTTATTGGGCAAGACTTTTAGGACTATTTTGCGGAAGAAACTATCAGTATAGACCTCGTTTCCACAACTTGAGCTAAAACCGGATTTTATCACTTTACAGCCTTCTGATGAGGATAGGGGAAGGGGACTAGATCACTGGGATCAAGTGTTAACTCTTGTCACCGAAAAGTTAAAAAAAATACAGCCAGATGATGTTTTTTACATCAGTCATCAAGCTAGTACCCCCGCTATTTCCTCGGCCGTTCAATTTGTCAGTATTGATTACTTCTCTAACGTCAAGTTCTTGATAGTTAATCGATATTATCAAGAAAATAAGATTAAAACAAGCTCCGAAATTATTCCGAGTTCTAGCTATTGGAAACAATTACAAATACAGAAGGCTAAAAAATTAATTACAGATGGTTTTCCAGGGTCGGCATTAGCATTATTAAAAGAGGTAGGATACAATAACTCAGAAAAAATTAAGGAGCTAGAAAGCTACATAGATCTTTTTAATATGAAAACCATAGATACTGGCGATGAATTTGATCCGACACAAGCGATCAAGAGAGTTCGTAAAACCTTAGATTTAATCGAATATTTCTTGAAACAAGAAAACTATCTTCAAGCAATTATTCTATTATCTGCCGCTCAAGAAACGTTTTTAAAAGCTTCTATTTCACTCTACTTACAAAAACATATACCAGGAGGTTTTAAAGAATGGAACGAGAAAGGATTATCACTTAACTTAAAAGAAACAAAAATCCAGGAAGTGATTAAGCAACTTAAATTAGATAAAGCTGACAATCATAAATTTCAGAATTCTCATAAACTTTTTCCTTTACTCAAAGAATTTACGAAAACTGTAGATAATGATTATTGGCAATTATTAATTTGGTCATCCACAGAAAAAAGAGAGCATGAATTCGATCGCCGTAACCAACTAATGCACAATTTACGGGGAGTAAAAAAAGAAGAAGTGATTCTTTATCTCACCGATCCCGAGGAATTAAGAAAGTATCTTGAAGACAAGGTTAGCTATTGCAATTCTCAAAGGATTAATCTAGATCAAAGCGTAAATGAGGTTTATAGAAACGAGATTAAAGGTAAATTTATTTCTGCATTGGAACCCCTATGTGAATGGACGGAAAATGATTATATCCCTTTAGAGGATCATCTCGAAAAATTAGCAAACTCCCTATAAAAAATACGTTCCCCTAGTTTTTAGTTAAACTAGGGGATATTGATTACTTAGGGCTTGCTGAATAAATGTGAAATATAGACGAGGTAAGGTTTTTAGGGTTCTGTTTTGCTCTCACAGGTGCAAGATTTTGAGAGAATCGTCGTTCAAAACCTTGCGTCTTCATCGGCCCGCGTCCTGTAGGGGCGAAGCATTCGGGCAATAACCTATCGGTGAAACCCTAGATTTTCTGTCCGAATGCTTCGCCCGTACTTTTTCAGCAAGCCCTACTTATTTTTCGTCTTTTGGCTTTCTGTTGTTGATGCAGATTTCGATCGATCCCCAGACCAGAACGTTTACCGCAGGTGCGATCACAGGGTGAGGTGCAACTAGCGAGACTACATTACAGACAACTAACGCGGAAACCTTAATGGCGGCGATTTTGGTGATTTTCATTACTACGTCTCCATGCGTAGACAAAAATCAGGTCTTTTCGCGATGGATAATTGTAGTCATTTCTGCCACACCTTTAACTAATATCCCACATTCCGCACCCTAAGTGTCACAACGTCTCAAAAGAGGAAGGGGCGTGAGTCAAAATACTTATCTAGAGGAGTGAGTTGGCGGCAAGCTGCCAGCAACTAAGCCGAAAATTTC
>SFCA01000128.1:0-17417 GCA_007095475.1 Microcystis aeruginosa Ma_QC_C_20070703_M131
GATTACATCCACAGGTGCAAAAGTGAAAGCTAAGATTATCGGGAGCCGAGTGCGGTGAAAGTCGCACGCTCGGCTCTAAGAGAGAGGTGCGGAGGATAATACCTCCCATCGACTCTACCTACCAAATTGTTTTCTTAACAATAATTATCTGATTTGCGATTATTTTGGACTTTAGTGCGATCAGGTTTTCTTCTCATGGTGTGATCGCTTTTTGATGAGGGGTGGGGATCGCTAATTGCCGTCTTGACTTAAAAAATAGTTACTTAACGCGCTTTTTTGCTTTTAATCATGACGAATTTGTAATCGTTATGCTTTACGTTAACACATCCTACCGTGCGACTATTCTGGTCAGTGATTCTTGACAGTAACCAGACGCGATCGATGATTCAGACGGATCAACAGTTTCCCGGTGTCGGTAGTCAGACAAAGGAACTTTTGGTTAATGCCGATGGTTCTGTAGATATCTATTTCGGGCCGAAACCGCCTGCGGGTAAGGAAAATAATTGGGTGCAGACGATTCCTGAAACGGGTTGGAATACGATTCTTCGGCTTTATGGCCCGCTTGAGCCTTGGTTTGATAAGACTTGGCGACCAGGGGAAATCGAGTTATTGAAATAGTCCTATCCAGATTATTTCTTGATCGCCGATTTTTTGCTTGGGTTGAAGTGATAAAATTCGGCGATCGCGCTTTATCCCATTTTTCATTATATCTGACAGGTTCGATCTGCTCAGTGTAAGGCTTTCACCCCACATTCCGCACTTGTTACTGGTAGCGTTTAAGTACATTTGTTCACGCAAGCTATAGAGTAACTAGCAGAACATATGTACCATACAAGGTATAGTACAAACTAATTACTCTACCTATGGGGTTAACCAGCGGAATGTCAGTTTCACCTAACTAATCTCTGATACAGGTTTTGAAAAATGGCATTATTCAGAAAAAGTGATTGCAGTAACTCGACAATTAGGTTATTATTCCCCATAGTTGCGTTCCTTAACCCAATCAACTCCTTTCCAACCAAAAACATGAGTAAAACAATCCTAAAGGCGACTTCAGATACCTATCTCAAGTCCGAAAACAAAGATTCAGCCGCATTGACCGACAGTCAAAAGCTCAGATTGTCAAAAGACACTATTTTAGAACTCACTGATATTACAGGACTTGATGCTCAACACTATGGTGTCACCCTTAAAGATAAACTAGAAAATTTCAATTATCAGACGTGTTATGTGTTTGCGCCACATTGGGGAATTGTTGAAAGTGACGATCCCGATCTGAAAAAAGAAGTACCAGCTAAACCTGAAAATCCCGCAGTACAAAGACAAATAGAGCGACTCACCAAGTATCTTCCTGCAAATCTAGAACTAAATCTAGACGTGAAAACAAAGTATTTTAGCCAACGAGATAACTACACCATGTCTCACCGTACTTGTTGTAGTAGTAGCAATGCCATGTATTTAGATTGGCTCTTGAGGGTCACGGGAAGAGCGGGTATTGAAAACGATGATAGTTATCTAAAAAAGGTTTTGGCGAATGGGGACACCATCTACCACGACGTTCAAACTGAGACAATCGCAGAATATGGTTTTAATACAAAATGGATGACAGATGCCGATCTGGATTTTGTTGAAGATTTGGTGATTACAGGGTTCCCTGTTGTAGTCAACATTTTGCATCGTGGTTCTACTGTTAGCCCTCGTGGGGGTCATATCATTCTGTTAATTGGATATAAGGATGGCTATTGGATAACCCATGACCCTTACGGAACACTTGCATCGAACTACACTGATACAAATGGAGCCTATAGTCGCATTAAAGAAAGGGATTTTATTGCCAGGTGGCAGGGAGGTTATAGGACGCTTAAATAGATGTAACTTAGTCTTCTCTCTTGTCAATCTGGTTGATGAATTGTGAATCCACTTTTTCTTATCTTTGAAATTTAATTATAAGAAAAGGTAGAGACTAACCAGACAAAATACTCAAAAATCACCAATTATCTCTTTATTTATCTTTTATCCATTAAAACCATGAGTAAAACCATCATCAAAGCGACTTCCGATACCTATCTCAAGTCTGAAAATAAGGATTCGTCACAACTGACAAATGATCAAAAACTTGTAATCAAAAAGGGAACTGTGTTAGAACTCACTGATATTACAGGTCTGAGTTCGCAAGACTACGGAATCACGCTTGAGGAGCCATTTACAAATTTTAATCATCAACCCTATTATGTGTTTGCTCCCCATTGGGGCATCATTGAAAGTGATGATCCAGATGTTAATAAAGAATCACCTTTAAATGTTCAAAAAACTTCTGTAGTTGGTTCGGTTCCTCAATGTGGCATTGATTTAATTAAAGAGTTTGAGGGCTATCTTGATGAACTTCCCGACGGACGGGCTAAAGCCTACCCAGACGTAATTTACGGTTGGAGAGTTCCCACCATTGGCTATGGAACAACAAAATACCCTGATGGGAAAAAGGTACAACAGGAAGATATTATTACCCAGGCTGAAGCTGAAAAATATTTGACTTGGGAAGTTGAACAGTTGTGCAAACCTAATTTGGAGAAAATCCCGAGTCCAAAGAGCATGAATGTGATCTGGTAAAATGACAATAGCATCAATCTTAAAATGATCTTGTCACATAACATATTTAAAAGCATTTCGTAGTAAATCCACATTTTCAGGTTCACACAAAATTCTGTGACGATTGTATGTCACAACTGTAAAAAAATAAGTGGCTCTAGGTGTTTTTGCTCTACGGTATTGCACCAAGTTAGAATAACATTTATTGGATTGGTGTTTACGCAACTGGCGTTGGGTTTCGTGCCTCAACCCAACCTACCAAACTGTTTATTCTCTCCTTAAAAAAGTGATTTCTGCGTCATTATTCAGTAATAGATAAATGCTTTAAAATTTTAACAATTTGTTCTTCTGTGCGAGTTTGACGCTCAGATAATACTGCTAATTGATGATAATAATCGGTCTGAACTTCGTAAAAATTGGATTGGGCCGCCGCAATTCTGCCCAAATATTGATATAGCTGGCCACGTTCTGATCGTCGTTCTTCTCTATCTGCTGCGATCGCCTCTCGCTCAGTTGCCATTGCATCGGATAAAACCGCAATAGATTTGGCATTAGACTCAATTAGTTGTTTCAATTGATCATCAGTCATAAGAATTGCAGTAAACGATTTAATGAATATTGATTATTTGTCTATTATAGCATTGAAGAAAGTTCTGCTTTCCAAGAGAGATTTTGGGGGACAAAACGTGATCGCCTTTGATTGATTTTTCAAAAACTGCGATCCCATGTTCTCGTTATAACGTAATCGCTGTTATTTTGTTGATTAAACATTAAAATTGCCATTGCTTGGGATAGGAACGCAAAGGGTGATCGCTTTTTGATGATGGGAAAGGGCGATCATGTATAATCCAAAATATTATGAACTAGATACAAAATCTCGATAAAATGGAGATAGAATGGGACAATAATAAAGCTGCTGCCAACTTGATCAAGCATAAAATTGATTTTGAAGATGCAAAAAACATTTTTCTAGATACCAACTGTCTGGAAAGAGAAGATAAACGTGATTATAATGAAACTATAATTCAAGTAATCGGTATAGTTAATCAAGTAGTTTTATTGGTCGTCTATACCAAAAGAAACGGCAGATACCGCATTATTTCAGCAAGGAGAGCCAATAAAAATGAACGACGACAATATTACCAGAGTCAGACTTGATCCCGAAAATGTTAGTCATGGTAAGACAGATTGGGAAAAAGTTGAAGCAATGACTGAGGAAGAAATTGACAAAGCAGCCGAAGCAGATTCGGACTGTCTCCCCCTATCTCAACAAGAATTAAATAAGTTTCGCCGTACATCAATCACAGATGCCGATCTTGTAGTGCGATCGCTGTCATCTTCTTGATTAAACTTTAAAATTGTCATTGCTTGGGATAGGAACGGCAAGGGCGATCGCTTTGGGAAGGATCAATTTTTTGGGAATGGCGATCGCTTTTCTTGTCATCAGTTCTAACTCCTGCTGATTTTGATATAATAGCCATAATTGTTTGACATCTTAAGAGAAAAAATCATGATTAGAGCGATTAAACAGAAAGGAATTGTTGGTAGAGAAGGAAAAATAGAGCTTTATTCTGCGGAACTAGAAGAAGGAACGGATGTGGATATTATTATTTTAGTATCTGATTCTGAACCCGATACAACCGAATATCTTCTTTCAACAGAAGCCAATCAGCGTCAATTATCGGAAGCTATTGACAGAATAGAAAATAAAGAAAACTTAGTGACAATTACCACAAAAGAATGGCGTGAAAAATATAGTATTTGATCCGAAAGCTTTTAAATAATTTAATGAATGGGCGATAGAAAACAAAAAACTCTATAAAAAAATCGTTGATTTAATTGACGATATATTGTGCCATCCTTTCTCTGGAATCGGTAAACCCGAACCGTTAAAATATCAACTCAAGGGTTATTGGTCAAGACGCATTAATGATGAACATCGCTTAGTATATAAAATTACAGAAACAGAAATTATTATTATCAGTTGTAAATTTCATTATGACTAGGCTCAATGTAATCGCCGTCATCTTCTTGATTAAACTTTAAAATTGCCATTGCTTGGGATAGGAGCGCCAAGGGCGATCGCTTTTTGGGGATGAGGAGGGGCGATGCCGAAGGCACTGCGTAGCAGATCGCTGATCTGGTCGTTTAGGTCGAGGTAACAAAACCCAACAAGCTTTGTTATAATATTTTTGTCATCAAGAAAGACTCCTAAAAATAGATTTATGCCAGAAATTACTCGATTTTATGGAATTATCATTAAACTCTTTTTTGCCGATCATCCACCTCCCCATTTTCATGCGATTTATGGAGAATATAACGCCCTATTTAATCTGGAAACCTTAGAAATCATTGAAGGAGACTTACCTAATAGAGCCACAAAAATGGTTGTAGAATGGGCAACAATCTATCAACCAGAATTATTGAAAATGTGGAACACTCAAGAATTTAATAAATTACCACCTTTGAAATAAAACAATGCTTTACCCCAAAATAACATCAGCCGAAATCATTGAAAATTATACTCTATTGGTGCATTTTTCTAATCATCAAGCTAGAAAATATAACTGTAAAAATCTACTAGAAAAAACGATGTTTTCTTCCCTTAAAAACTATGCTTTCTTTAAAAACTTTCAACTTGATCCATCAGGTAGCGGAATCATTTGGAATGATGAAGTTGATATAAGCGAGTATGAAATTTGGATCAATGGAATTGAACTATGATTGCCGATCTTGTAGTGCGATCTCTGTCATCTTCTTGATTAAACTTTAAAATTGTCATTGCTTGGGATAGGAACGCCAAGGGCGATCGCTTTTTAGGCACGGGGAGGAGCGATCGCATCTCTCCTAGGGTAGAACGCTGATGGCAATAGTCAACAGCCTACCGGAAAAAGCTAGATTTTGTAACAAGATTTAGTATTACTTAGTGCTGTGTATAGAAAAGTTGCGAATTGTTAACCCTAGCTTTGCTAGGAAAACAAAACATGGTATTGTGACCCCAAGGCCGTAAAGAACGGCCAGGTTTTCAGTCTTTTTAAACATCAGGTCGCTACATTCTACAGCTATTTTCGCTCAAAAAAACCGATTTTCTAGGCATTTCTATGACTTATCTTGTTGAAAATCCTTCTACAACCTTTTATTCCTATACCGATACGGGGGTCGATCCCCTGAAAACCGCTCACGGAGTTTATATCACGGTTCACGGACATTTTTACCAACCACCGCGAGAAAATCCCTATCTAGACAGAATTGAACGGCAACCGAGCGCCCATCCCTTCCACAATTGGAATGAACGCATCCATCACGAGTGTTATCGTGCCAATGCTTTTGCGCGTATTTACAATGACCGGGGGGAAGTGATCAAAATAGTTAATAACTACGAATATCTCAGCTTTAACATCGGGGCCACCCTGATGTCATGGATGCAATCCCATGATCCCGAAGTTTATCAACGCATCCTGGCAGCGGATCAAAAAAGTTGTCAACGCTTAAACGGTCATGGTAACGCCATCGCCCAGGTCTATAATCATATCATTCTGCCCCTAGCCAACAAACAGGACAAATACACCCAAATTCGCTGGGGAAAAGCCGATTTTCAGCACCGTTTCGGTCGCGATCCCGAAGGAATGTGGTTAGCAGAAACAGCCATTGATTTAGCCACAGTGACAGCTTTAATCGATGAAGGGATTAAATTCACCATTTTAGCCCCTTCCCAGGCCCTGCGCTGTCGTCCTTTCCCTAGCGACCATGATCCCCATCCCCAATGGCACGCGGTGGCCGGAGGTCAAATCGATCCCACCCGTCCCTATCGCTGTTACATCCCCGATGGTCGTTATCTGGATATTTTCTTCTACGATGGTCCAATTTCTCGCGATATGGGCTTTAATGATGTCCTAGCCAGCAGTGATTTTCTCGTCGGTCGTCTGGGACAAGCAATTAAAGGGGATCATCGTCCCTCCCAGTTAATCAGCGTCGCTACCGATGGGGAAACCTTCGGCCACCACAAACAGGGGACAGAGAAGTGTCTTAGCTATGCTTTTACGGAATCTTTTCCTAAAAACGGCTGGACAGTCACTAATTTCGCCCATTATCTCAGTATTTGCCCCCCGACTTGGGAAGTGGAATTAAAACCCGTGACCGCGTGGAGTTGCGTCCATGGCGTAAATCGTTGGCAGGATGACTGTGGTTGCGGGGGAGGGGGAAATTACCAGCAAAAATGGCGTAAACCCCTGCGGGAGTCCCTAAATTGGCTCAGAGATGAGTTGATTAAGGTCTATGAGATTCAGGGACAGGAATTTTTCCGCGATCCTTGGCAGACAAGGGATGACTACATTGCAGTTATTTTAGATCGATCCCCAGATGCGATCAAACATTTCCTGGCTGTGCATCAAAGTCGCAACCTGAGTAAAAGCGAGAAAATCGATGCTTTGCGTTTATTAGAAATGCAAAGACAAGCTTTATTGATGTTTACCAGTTGTGGCTGGTTTTTTGAGGAAATTTCTCGACCTGAAGGCACGCAAATTTTGAGGTATGCTGGCCGGGCCCTGGAATTAGCTGGAGAAGTGGCCGGAATTCAATTAGAAATGAATTTCCTCAGTCGTCTAGCTTTCGCTCCCAGTAACGTTAAGTTATATCAAGATGGGGCCGATGTCTATCGACAATTGGTCACTTCTGCTCGGGTGGATTTGGAACGGGTGGCGGCCCATTACGCTATTAGTTCCCTATTTACCAATTATCCTAGTCATCATCGGATTTATTGTTACAATACTCGTCAATTAGATTATCAAAAACAAGCGATCGGGTCTTTAACTTTAGCAGTGGGACAGGTGGAATTAACCTCGGAAATTACCCAAGAAAGTGAACATTTTGTCTTTGCTGTTCTACATTTAGGAGGTTGGGATTTTTACTGCTGCATTCAACCGTTTAACAGTCGGTTAATCTATACCAATCTTAAGGATCATCTTTTTGAATCTTTACAACAGGCCAGTGTTTCGACCATGATCGTAGAAATGGGGCGCGGATTGGGAGAAAACTTTTTTGCTTTACCCCATCTTTTTGCCGATGAAAGACACCGGATCATGCAGAAGGTGACAGCCGAAACTAAAAAACGTCTCGATCAATTATATACCCAAGTTTATCGGGATAATTACGGCATTTTAGCGGCTTTCCAACGGGATGATCTGCCCGTACCTCAAGAGTTACAGGTAGCGGCCGATATTGCCATTTCTCACCGTTGTTTACAGGTGATTAATGCCCTAGAAAAAGATTTTGAGCAGCGGCAAGCGACGGAAAATAATCTCGATCAATTATTTGCTATTGCTAAGGAAGCCAATCATTTACACTGTCAATTAAATATTCCCGAAGCGCGTCAAACCTTAGAAAGTTTGCTCTGGCAATCTCTTGGGAAATTATTACACGATGGCGATCCTTTAACGGCGGAGGAGGATACTTGCTTAATCACCCGTTTAATTGAAGTTAGCCAACAATTAAAGCTAGGATTATCCCTTGATCGCTCTCAGGAATTATACTATTATTACTTCCATGACCGTCTAGCTCCTAATTGTTTGCGGTCTAATTCAATAGATGCTGCCTGTCCCTGGCCGATGACTCAATTAAAGTGGTTATTACTATTAGGACAGGTGTTAAAAGTTGATGTGAGTATTTGGTTGTAAAATCAGTCAAAGGGTGGGCAATGCTCACCCTTTGATGATTAAGTGGGTTAGGTGATGATTGCCCTAGAACTCAGGTTAACCCAGAGACTAAACCCTTAGATTTATAATGGACATAGTCTCTCATCTAAGATTTACATGACTATCACGCCGATTTATACCGCCTCAGCCAGCACAGCAAGCCAGTATCCCGATGCTTTTGGGCGTTTTGGACGCTACGGGGGCAAATACGTCCCAGAAACCCTGATGCCAGCCTTAAGTGAACTAGAAACGGCCTATAATCAGTATAAAGACGACCCCGATTTTGAAGAAGAATTAAATCAACTGCTCAAGGATTACGTCGGCAGACCTAGTCCCTTATATTTTGCCGAACGTCTCACCGCCCATTATGCCAAAGCTGACGGTACTGGGGCGCAAATTTACCTGAAACGGGAAGATTTAAACCATACCGGGGCCCACAAGATTAATAACGCCCTCGGTCAGGTTTTATTAGCCAAACGCATGGGTAAAAAGCGAATTATCGCCGAAACCGGGGCAGGACAGCACGGCGTGGCCACGGCTACGGTTTGCGCTCGTTTTGGTCTAGAATGCGTGATTTATATGGGAATTCACGACATGGAACGCCAAGAACTCAATGTTTTCCGCATGAGACTGCTTGGCGCAACGGTGCAACCCGTGGCCGCCGGGACAGGAACCCTGAAAGATGCCACCTCGGAAGCGATTCGCGACTGGGTGACTAATGTGGAAACCACTCACTACATCCTTGGTTCTGTGGCCGGTCCCCATCCCTATCCGATGATGGTGCGCGATTTCCATGCGGTTATTGGTCAAGAAACCCGTCAGCAAAGTCTGGAAAAATGGGGCGGTTCACCGGATATTCTCCTCGCTTGTGTGGGGGGTGGTTCTAATGCTATGGGTTTATTTCATGAGTTTGTTAAAGAAACTTCCGTGCGTTTAATTGGTGTTGAGGCCGCCGGAGAAAGTATCGCTTCTGGAAAACACGCCGCCACCCTTACCCAAGGTCAACCGGGGGTTCTACATGGGGCCATGAGTTATTTATTACAAGATAACGAAGGTCAAGTTATCGAGGCCCACTCCATTAGTGCTGGTTTAGATTATCCCGGAGTCGGGCCAGAACATAGCTTTTTAAAAGATAGTGGTCGCGCCGAATATTACAGTGTGACTGACCGGGAAGCACTAGAAGCTTTTCAAAGAGTTTCCCGTTTAGAAGGGATTATTCCGGCCCTAGAAACTGCCCACGCTTTAGCTTATTTAGAAACTCTTTGCCCACAAGTAACTGGTAGTCCTCGCATTGTTATTAATTTCTCTGGACGGGGTGATAAAGATGTGCAATCGGTGGCTAAATATTTATCGGTGAATGGTTAACAGTGAGCAGTTATCAGTTAACAGTTATCAGTCAGAGGGATAAGCTATGGTGCATCTAAATTTGATATTCGTTTTGACCTGTTCCTCGTCCCAGACTAGCTTAATATGAAAAGTTCTTTTAGGAAGCGTTATCAGTTAGGAATTTTGATGCTTGTATCGACAAGTTTAATCGCCTGTAGTGCCTTAAACTATAGCTCTTTGACGGAACTCGTACCATCTTTCTCTCCCTCTCCTTCTCCCTCTCCTTTAGATGCGGCAACTTTACTTGTTTTAGAGCATAAAATCTATCAACAGGTCAATCGCTATCGTCAATCTCGCAATTTATCTCCCCTACTGTTAAATCGGGCAATTTCGCAACAAGCAAGATTACATAGCCAACGTATGGCCGCGGGTTTAGTTCCTTTTAGTCACCAAGATTTTGACAAAAGAGCGCAAACTATTGGCGTTTCGGTTCCCTATGAAGCGGTGGGGGAAAATCTGGCAGTTAATCAAGGTTATGATGACCCGGTAATGATTGCGGTGGATGGTTGGATTAAAAGTCAAGGTCATCGGGAAAATATGGAGGGAGATTTTGATAGTACCGGGATTGGAGTAGCGACGGATAATCAAGGAAAATTGTACTTTACTCAAATATTTTTAAAACGTCAATCCGCTCCC
This sequence comes from Microcystis aeruginosa Ma_QC_C_20070703_M131, assembly GCA_007095475.1. Classification (GTDB taxonomy): domain Bacteria; phylum Cyanobacteriota; class Cyanobacteriia; order Cyanobacteriales; family Microcystaceae; genus Microcystis; species Microcystis aeruginosa_I. The sequence goes on from SFCA01000128.1 coordinate 10,299, forward strand.
GTTGTCACTAATCCCCTTAGCTACGCTCCTATTCAGAATCAATCTTTTTTAATTACCCTTGAAGAAAACACTAATTATCAAGTTAATCGCTACCGAATTTCTCAAAATTTACCGCCCCTACGTCTCGATGCTCGCATTAGTTATGAAGCTCGCTTATTTAGCCAAAAAATGGCCAATAAACAGGCTCCTTTTAGTCATGATGGTTTTGAGGGAAGAATCAAGGCAGTACAAAGGATGATCCCTTTAGAAAAAATTGGCGAAAATTTGGCTTTTATGAAGGGATATCCTGACCCTGTTAGCGTTGCCGTCAAGGGTTGGATTAATAGCCCTGGCCATCAAAAAAATATGGTTGGTGATTATAATCTCACCGGTATCGGTATCGCTAAAAATAATGCTGGTGAATATTATTTTACACAACTTTTTGTTAAAAAGCGTTGACAAAATCACCCCAATGATATTTAAATTTAATTACCAGTTTTTAACATCGGTTATCAGTTATCAGTTAAGTAGTCGGACATAAATTCTGTGGTCTATCTTAAGAAATGTAAATTGCCGCAATTCTTACTGACGACCGACGACCGACTCCTTACCCCACAGTTAACTTTACTTTTGTCCAACTACTTATCAGGGAAATAAAGGCACTCGTGCAATAGGCAAAAGCATGACAAATTTCCCTCCTGTCTCCTGTCTCCTGTCTCCTATCTCCTATCTGCTAACTATATGAACTTAGACAATTTTCAAGTGTGCGATCGAGATTTAAGTGATGACCTATTATCCCGTTATCTAGGGGTTAATTTGATCGCTGTAGATACAGAAACTATGGGATTAATACCAGGGCGCGATCGACTGTGTTTAATTCAACTCTGTGATCCCAGTGGTTTTGTCACCGCTATTCGCATTTTTAGGGGGCAAACAGAGGCTCCTAATCTCAAAAAGGTCATGGAGGATGAGCGGATAGAAAAAGTCTTTCATTTCGCCCGTTTTGATGTGGCTCAATTGTCCCAAACTTTTGGCATTGCGACTCAACCGATTTTCTGTACCAAAATCGCCAGTAAACTGGCTCGGACTTATACTAGCAGTCACGGTTTAAAAAGTCTCGTGCAGGAATTAGAAGGCATAGAATTAGACAAAACCGCTCAAAGTTCTGATTGGGGAAATGCCGTTAATCTTACCCCAAAACAACTGAGTTATGCCGCCAACGATGTGCGCTATTTACTCTCAGTGCGAGATAAGTTAATTATGATGCTGCAAAGAGAAGAAAGATGGGAATTAGCCCAAAAATGCTTTAGTTGTATCCCCATCTTCACCGCTTTAGATTTACAGCAATACAAAGATATATTTGAGCATTAGTCGGCCAAAGTTACGGTCTATATTTTGCCACTAATACCAAATCAGTCACTTCCCCACTTCCCCACTTCCCCACTCCCCCACTTCCCGACTTCCCTCACTGATTACTGATTACTGATAACTGATCACTGAAAATGCTTCCTACTGCCAAAAGCTGCCAAGATCACAAAAAAGACCGCTATGATCGAAAATAGAAATCATCGTCATTGGTAGAGAATAGGTAAAAAATCTATGACATCTTATGCGGCCTCCTCTGCACGAGCCGAAATGAGCGAACTTCGGCGCCTAAAAACCCTACTACCCCCAGAATTACAAAGTTGGGTAACGGTAGAAGGTTCCACAGAGGTTAATCCCCCCCTGATCCGTTGTGAAGAAATTGGCAGAGATGAGGTAGAAATTCAGATAGATTTGGCAAAATGGGAAAATTTAGCCATCGATCAGCGTAATTTGCTCTTTTGGCACGAAGTCGCCAGGATTCAAAATGACAGTATTCCCCGGGAAGGCTGGGAAATGGCCGCCCTCGCTATTGGCTTAGGTGGTGCGGTGGGGGAATTATGGGTACAGGACGGGTTATTATTGCTTTTGGCTATGGGATTATGTGGGATTTCCGGTTATCGTCTCTGGCGCAAAAATAACGGCGATAAAATTCTCAAAGAAGCGATCGAAGCCGATGAAAAAGCGATCGCCTTGGCCACCCGTTTCGGTTATTCTCTCCCCAACGCCTACAAGAGCCTAGGTAGTGCCTTTAAAACCCTAATCGAACAAACACCTAACCGTCGTCTGCGTAAGCGTTATGAGACCCGTTTAGATGCCCTGAGAAAGAGTGCAGCGAAAGCGAAAGCCCAAACCCAAGGCCGTCCGCCCCTAGGTGAGATTCGTTAGCCGATAATCACAGGTAATCTCTGACATTACCCATTGGTATTTGGGGAAAAGTGTAGTAAACATTAGGTAGGTCATCAGGCCTTGTTCATCTATCAAACCACCTCTTTGTGTCGATGACTTCCCAAATTCCTGAAACACGTTTTCTGATCATTCCGATGGAGTATCCGGTTTTGCGGATGCCGGATCGCTTGACTGTCTTGGAAGCAGTACAGTTCAAAGATATCTTTCACCATCTCATCGCCCAAACACCCACTCCCGAAAAAGTCATTCTCGATCTCAATGCCACTCAATTTATGGATAGTAGTGGTGTCGGTGCTTTAGTCCATAATCTCAAAGCGGCCAGGGCAGAAAATATCGAGTTAGTGCTGGCTAACGTCCATCCCCCAGTGATGGGGGTTTTATCGATTACGGGACTAGATCAATTATTCACCTTCCAAACCCCCCCCCTAGCACCCCAAGAAAACGACTTTACTGCCACTGAAAACCATCTACCGGAAACCCATCCCTCGATTCGCAGTTGGTTAAAGCGCGGTCTTGACCTTGTTGGTGGGATCGTGGGTTTATTAATCACGGGGGTTATTTTTGTCCCCATTGCTATCGCTATTAAGTTAGATAGTCCGGGGCCGATTTTTTTCAGTCAAACCCGCTGCGGTTGGTTGGGAAAGCAATTTAAGATTCTCAAGTTTCGTTCCATGTGTGTGGATGCCGAAGCACTCAAGGATAAAATCCCCAATCAAGCGCAGGGAGCTTTTTTTAAGAATAAAAATGATCCCAGGATTACCCGGGTAGGAAAATTTTTACGTCGTACCAGTTTAGACGAATTCCCCCAGTTTTGGAATGTGATCACCGGTGAAATGAGTCTTGTCGGCACTCGTCCCCCCACACCGGATGAGGTGGAACGCTACGATGTTCCCCAATGGCAACGTTTAGATGTAAAACCCGGTATGACGGGAGAATGGCAGGTGAATGGTCGCTCTCGGGTGCGTAATTTTGAAGAAGTAATTCAACTAGATTTGCGCTATCAAGAAAATTGGAGTTTAGGCTACGATCTACGACTGATTTTTAAAACAATTTTGATTCTCTTTCAAAAAAACAGTGGTGCCTTCTGAAGTCTTAAATTCCCCTTCTTTCCCCCTCCAATTCCATCTACAAGTCCGGACGGAATTGGCAGCTTTAATCCCAGTCCTACAATGGTTTGAATCTCACGGCCGCTCTTTTCTACCTGACTCGGTGCTTTGGCAGTGCAAGGTGGCTTTAGCAGAAGGATTTACTAATACTGTCCGTTACGCTCACCAACATTTACCACCGACCACACCGATCGATCTAGAATTAACTTTACAGTCCCATTCTCTAGAAATAAGAATATGGGATCACGGTCAACCTTTTGATCTGCAAGCAAAACTTGATTCTCTACAACAACATCCCCTCGCACCTTTGGAAATGGAAAGCGATCGAGGATTACTTTTCATGCGTTCTCTTACTGATATTTTACAATATATCCGCACTGCCGAAGGGAGAAACTGTTTAATTCTCCAGAAAAGTTTTTAAGTCAATTTATCCCCTGCTAGAAACTCCGTCAATGGTACAGGTTTCCAGACGAGAAAAAAGAATTATGCCACCCCCCACACCCCACACAAGGGTGGGAAGATGTCCGGAAGGTGCTTTGAGAGAGAAAGTAATTTGATCGTAGTATAACCACTTGTTATTAACTCGCCAACCGACTTTTGACCCAAAAGCGTTCCATTTTTGTTGGTCATAATTGCTGCTTCCTCCCAAACTTTCATAGATTCTTTTCTGAACAGATATACCGAATTTTCCCTGACTATATTTTAACCAGAGTTGATTGATAGTGGCTAAATCTTCACAGGGAAAGTTATCTATGTCTTCTATCTTAAGATATTTTTCTTTAGTTCGATCGGCAACTTTTAAAAATAGATTAGCCGTTTCTTGATCTGCCTCTTGCCATTTTTCTTGCGCTAAGAAATCCCGTAGGTTAGTGTAATCAATTTCCTTGGCACTTTTGAGGTTAATTTCCTCCCTGGTGGCGGCTGGAAAAACTGGCAAAACCGTTTCTTGAATTGTATTCTGTGATCGGGGTTTTGGCGGAATCACGAAGGCTAATTTTACTGCTAACTCTTGCAGGACTTCCCCGGCTGATTGATAACGTTTTTTGGTGCCAAATTCAATTAATTTATCTAAAATTTTACCTAATTCAACACTAACAGGATTATTAATCAGGTGCTTTCTCCATACCCATTCATGTTCACTCACATCGAATAATTCAAAGGGAGATATTCCCGTTAATAAATAGATACAAGTGACTCCCAAACTATATAAATCACTGCTATTAATCGCTTTGCCATTACTTTGTTCTGGAGCGATATATCCCGCCGAACCGATCACTGTTCCTGTCAGGGAAAGGTTAGCAATGGGCAGGAATTTAGAGGCACCAAAATCCACTAAAATTATTTTATTATCGCTGGGTCTCCTAATTATATTAGCTGGTTTAATATCCCGATGAATGACTCTTTTAGCATGGATAAAATCAAGAATTGGCAAAAATTCTAATAAAAGATGTTTGATCTTTTCCTCATTGAAAACTCCCTCGCTTTGTAATTCTTGTTCTAGATTTTCTCCCTCAATATATTCTTGAACAAGATATTGTCGCCCATCATTGCTGGTAAAATAGGCATAGAGGGAGGGAATTTGTGGGTGTTGACCGAGATTATCTAAACTAATCGCTTCTTCTTTAAATAATTCCGCCGCTTTCTTGAGAGCCTTACTGCCTTGAGCGCTAGGAAAAAATTGTTTAATCACACAATAAGGTTTAGAAGGTTTATCCTCATCAATTGCTTGAAAAGTTTTACCGAAACCTCCTTGACCAATTAATTTTATAGCACGATAACGATCTTTTAGTAATAATTGAAAGCGACATTTTTGACAGAATTTATCTGTAGGATCATTGTTATATAGACAATCGGGATTAAGACATAAACTCATTGTTAGTTCAAAGAGGGATAGGGAAGATGTTTCAGTGAGCAGTAAACTGATAACTGATAACTGATAACTGATAACTGATAGCTAAATCGAGGTTTCTTCCTCCGTCCAAATTTCCGGCTGTTGATTTAATAAAAGCTGGGCTGCCTCTAACATATCATCGACAATATCGCGCAAATCTGTCTTATTATCGATATAAGCTTTTAACGCCTCCATCGGATCTAATTGATTACCCACCCCTAATTCCGGTAAACGGGGACGGGTTAATTGACTAATTAATTCCGCCCGAATACTATAGCTATGGGCAGTTTTTAACGCTTCGTCAAGCTGATTGGTGTTGATTAGTTCTAATTGTTCACTGCGAATTTTATAAACTAAGCGGATAACTGCTTCCTGAATATCGTGTTTTTTGAGAGCTTTCAGCAATTCTTTTTGGGGGTTTGCTGCCTCAGAAACATCCACTTCGATGGAACGGAAAGGACGCACGGGTAAAGGACAAAATTCCCATTTAACCTCTCCTTTAGCCACTTCTATTAAAACATAGCCCTTATCTTCTTTTTCCTCGCTAAAATCCACTCGATCGATGCTGCCCGGATAGACAATAGGCGGATCATTGCTAGGATTAAGATTTTGATGTTTGTGAACATGACCGAGGGCAACGTACTCGAATTGTGGACGATTTAGCAGCGATAAAGGTACGGTAAAACCTTTACCAACCGCTAAAAATCTTTCTGCTCCTAAACTAGCTCGATCGGCCATTAAATGGGCTAATAAAACTGTTGGTAAACTTGTATCTAATTGGCGAATTTCTCCTTCTAAAACCGGTTCCAAACGGTTAATTAATAATTCATTTACCCCACTCAAGGATAAACCCTCGGTTTCGGGACGGGTTAAGAGAGTGGCCCGGGTTAACCAGGGTAAAGTAATGACTTGGATATCGCCATTGCGGGTGGTGATGCGATGGGTGGTCAGGCGATCGCCAACAATAAACCCCGGCACCGCTAGGGTACGATAGATGGAGAGACTGACACCGCCATTACCCTGAGAATGTTGATCGTGATTACCCACTAATAACACCGTCGGGATCTTAGCATCGGCAAGACGACGGAATTGACTGGCAAAAGCTTCGTGAACAAAAGGAGGAGGAGTGGCATCGGGAAAGGCATCTCCCCCAAAAAGAACTAGATCCACAGGGGAGGCAATAGCCCGATCGATACAGAGGCTCAAACTGCCCATAAAATCCTCTAAACGCGTGTTTAATCCCGTTTTTGGATTTAAACGTCCATGGGAAAAACCGCTCCCCATGTGAATATCCGATAAGTGCAGTATTTTAATCATAGTAAAGGAAAAACAGGCGTAATTAAGTACACCTGTTCAGGATTATTTTCCTAATTTTTTATCGCCATCTTGACGACGGCGATCGCGCCATTCTGTAGTCGTCAGGTAGAGAATGCCACCACTGACGATAACGAGGAGAATTAAGGCGACTAGAAAGAGAGTGTTGAGAATCAAGGATGTTTCCATGGTATCTATAGATTACCTAGAAACCGTTACGACCCCAAACCACCATGGCGATCGACCAAGTGAACAGGGCGAGAATGCTAACCCAACCAAGTGTCAAAATATCCATAATTGCCTTTGTTAAACGAATTACTTAGGAGTTGACACTCTCCGCCCTAAAAGTGCGGAGATTCTTGGGCTGAATCTTGCCGCTACTAGCAAAGCTAATTTTGGTCTTACAGTTTCATGTCTAGTCCGACTACACCTACAAGGCAAGCACTCTTAAAGACTACTCCCCAAGCGTAAATTTCTGTGTGTCCCACAGTATTTAATTGTTTTTCGCTCTTACCATGTGGACTTACGATGAAAGCTTTTGTACCAGTGATGGTTAGA
>SFCA01000129.1:0-9675 GCA_007095475.1 Microcystis aeruginosa Ma_QC_C_20070703_M131
CTCTGGGTTTTCAGTGGAGACATTGAGGATCTAAGTTGTCTCGTTGAACAAGGAATTTCTAACAGCGATGTGGAAAGAATCCCCCGTCACAGCGTAGCTTGACGGTGGGAGTATGTCAAAATCAAAAAACTAACCGCAGCAGCAAGACAAGAAAGCGCAATGATTCCTACCGTTATTGAAACCACAGGCCGGGGCGAACGCGCCTTCGATATCTACTCCCGACTACTCCGGGAAAGAATCGTCTTTTTGGGACAAGAAGTAACCAGCGACCTAGCTAACCTAATCGTCGCCCAATTACTCTTTCTAGAAGCAGAAGACCCCGAAAAAGATATTTACTTGTATATCAACTCCCCCGGTGGTTCCGTTTCGGCCGGATTAGGGATTTTTGACACCATGAATCAAATCCGTCCCGATGTCAGCACCATTTGTATTGGTTTAGCTGCCAGTATGGGGGCTTTTCTCCTCAGTGCCGGCAAACCGGGCAAAAGAATGAGCCTACCCAACTCGCGGATCATGATTCACCAACCCCTCGGCGGCGCCCAAGGTCAGGCCACCGATATCGAAATTCAGGCCAAAGAAATTCTCTATCTCAAACAATTACTCAATCAACACCTAGCTAGTCATACGGGTAAACCTCTCGACCTCATCGCCGAGGATACGGAAAGGGATTTCTTTATGTCCGCCGAAGAAGCCCTAGACTATGGTTTAATCGATCAGGTGATCGATCGCAGTCCTTCCGCTTCTAACCCCCCCAGTAAATAGTTATGATTGGGTAGGCTCTGTCTACCCAGATTTTTGTAAATATTTAGTAAGCGGAAATTAATCATCGATCATCGTTATTAATCTTAAGTAACAGTGAAAAGTTCTAGCGGATTGGGTTAAGATCGAGACGTAACCCGAAAAAAATTGCAACAGGAATCGGTAGAAACACCCGGTGGGTTATTAACGGAAATTTTTTTACTGGCAATCCCTATGAACTATCATCCGCCCTCACAGCCCCTGCCCGCCCCCTGTATTATTGATTCTGGCGTGGTCATCGCTAAAGAAGATATGCGTCGTCTCCTCGATGATATTGGACGAGTTCGCTACATCCATAGTCTCGAAGGGGTGATTCAGAGTGAAGGGGAGGGATGGATAGTGGAAGTTTTCGCCGATTATCAGCAAAGCACCCTAGTTGCTAACTACAGTCTTTATCTGAATACCTATAGCTTCGATTATCTGCGTTTAACCCGCTCTCCTGACGGTGAAACCTATTTTGATCTGATCCAAGACAATCGGCAATTACGGCTGATTCCCCTGAGTAATCCACTGCAAGACCCCGATATGAAAGCCCGTCTCAATGCTGATACCCTCGAAGCCATGGTGACTCAGGTACTTTCTGCTAAGTGGGATGTGCAGTTTGAAGACGAAGACGACAACGATTGCCCCTTTTAGGCAGCGAGAAAAAATACTGATAACCGATAACTGATAACTGAAACAGTGGGATTTTCCTTTGAATTAATCGGCCAGTGTCCCCAAACTGGTGCGCGGGTTGGGGTTTGGCATACTCCCCACGGACCGGTAGAAACACCCCGTTTTATGCCCGTGGGAACTTTGGCCACGGTGAAAGGTTTGACCCCCGCTCAAATCGCCAGCACGGGAGCGCAAATGATTCTCGCTAATACCTATCACCTGCATCTGCAGCCTGGAGAAAGTATTATCGAGAAAGCGGGAGGTTTACACGATTTTATGGCGTGGAATCAGCCAATATTAACAGATTCGGGTGGATTTCAGGTGTTTAGCCTCAGTCAACTCCGGCAAATTAAAGAATCGGGAGTCACCTTTCGATCGCCGCGGGACGGTAGAATAATCGAAATTACGCCGGAAAAATCGATTCAGATTCAAAATGCCCTCGGTGCTGATGTGATTATGGCCTTCGATGAATGTCCCCCCACGGGAGTCAGTCATGAGACCATGAAAGCATCCATAGAACGCACCTATCGCTGGTTAGAGCGCTGTCTGAGGGCCCATCAACGACCTCAAGAACAGGCTTTATTAGCCATAGTGCAGGGGGGAATCTATGAGGATTTACGGGCAGCGGCGGCGCAATCTTTAGTAAAACTCGATTTACCCGGTTATGCTATCGGTGGCGTGAGTGTGGGGGAAGAAACGAGCCTAATTCATCGCATTGTCCAGATAACTGCCCCTTTACTCCCCGAAAATAAACCCCGTTACCTGATGGGAGTGGGAACCTATCGAGAAATGGCCAAGGCGATCGCCAGTGGCATAGATCTGTTTGATTGCGTCATTCCCACCCGTTTTGGTCGCCATGGCACTGCTTTGGTGCGGGGAGAGCGTTGGAACCTAAAAAATGCCCGTTTTAAGGAGGATTTTGCCCCTTTAGACGAGACTTGTCCCTGTTACACCTGTCAACAGTTTAGCCGTGCCTATCTGAATCATTTAATTAAATCGGGGGAAATGTTGGGTTATATTCTCTTATCTCTGCACAATATCGCCGAATTAATCAGATTTACCCGTGAAATTCGTCAATCTATCCTAGGGGGGACTTTTGCCCAAGATTTTGCCCCTTGGCTTGAGGATGCCTTAGATGTTACCCCAACGTGATAAAATTTCAGGAAACGTTGAAAAATTTTCTTGTCAAGGTAGATAGAGAGATGGAAACTGCACTTTTGTTCGCCAAATTGCCAGAAGCATACCAAATTTTCGACCCCCTAGTCGATGTCTTGCCCCTGATTCCCCTATTTTTCCTCTTGCTGGCCTTTGTTTGGCAAGCATCCGTCGGTTTTAAATAAATCGACCCTCAATTATCAGTTATCAGTGAGCAGTTATCAGTTATCAGTGAGCAGTTATCAGCTTCTGAAGGCAAGAGGCAACAGGCAAGAGGCAAAAGACAGAATCTGACAATTCTCCTACCTAAAAAGAAGGTTAGATACTAAGCACATCAAAGCTTTTAGCTTAACCAATTAGGTCTGAGATTCGGCCCTTGTTATCAGATTTGAGTTTTAAGTGAGTGGTATTAAGTGAGGAGTAAGAAATGACATTAACACTGCTGTCTTTTCACTGTTTACTTTTTACTGATTACTGAAAAAGCTTCCCAGATTAAAACAAAGTCCAGGTTAAATCAGCACCGGTTAAGTCCACATCTTCTAAAATTGCCCCGCGCAAATCAGCATAACTGAGATCCGCACCCCGGAAACTGGCCCCGGTGAGATCGGTGATAAATCCGTCTCTTTCGGGACTAGCACGAAAATTAACCCGGCAAAGTCGGCAATTAGCCAAATTAGCTCGATATAACAGGGAGCCGCTCAGATTAGCATAGTTGAGATCGGCTCCGCAAAAGTTAGTTTTGCCTAAGTCCGTGCGTTGGTCGGAAGTGGAGCGAAAATCCGTATCGATTAATACGGCCTGCTGGAGATTAGCACTGTTGAGATTAACACCGTTTAAGACGGCTTTGGTTAAATAAGCGGCTTCTAAATTGGCTTCGATCAGATTAGCTCCGCTTAAGTCCGCATCGCGTAAACAAGCTCGATAAAAGTCCACTTGACTTAAATCTGCTCCCCAGAGAATCGCCTCACTTAAATCCGCTTCTCTCAGCAGCGATCGCGAAAGGCGTATCTTTCCTAACCGCGCCTGTCGCAGATCGGCACGGCAAAAATTGACTCCTGGGAGGGCAATATTAGTTAAGTCGCTTTCCCGTAAATTAATCCCCCGAAAATCTCTTTCTCCCTCCCGATAGCGTTGACAAAGTTCTTCTAGGAGCATGGAATTTTTTTACATATCATAATTGAGGCAAAATGTCAAGGGTTTGGTAATTTTTATTTAGGGAGATGGAAAGCCGGCAGACTCTCGAATTCTCGGGCCTGTTGACGCATTTGCTGACTAATACGATCGCAAACCACCTGACAGAGATCATAGATCACGGGGTCGGTAATTTGATAGTAAACGCTGACTCCTTGGGGTTGCCGCGAGATAATTCCCGCTTGGGTTAAAGCTTTCAGGTGTTTGGAGAGATTGGCCTGACCTAGTCCGGTAGCTTCGGCGATTTCTTTACCATTCATCGCGCCTAATTGCAAGCAACCGAGAATCTGTAGGCGACTGACTTCCGACAGGACTTTGAAATAGTCCGCCACCGAAGCGAGGACGACGCTAGAGGTTTGGGGGGAGAAACTGTCTAACATAGGTGGGTAATAAAGTGACCAGTTAAAAAGGCTGACAATAGGTGATCGTTTAAAACTTTATAACTATTGACTACTATAGTTTAACTGGAAGGGTAACTAGAGTCTAGTCGGCAAACTAGATCGAGATTGGGTCATTCAGGAATCTACTGCTGCAAGAGTGCCTCCTAACTCCACCAAAAGACTTTTTCAGCAAACCCTAACTATAACCGAGCATGGTAGTGATTAACTTCCGGACCGTAGTGCTAGGATGGTTCTCTAAATTGCTTGGTAAAGCCCATTCTGAGTCAAGATAGGACATCTTCAGTAAATCTCTCACTTGTTTTGATTTAGCTTGTCCTGTACTTTGAGCAACCCCAAAAGCCTGATAAAGTTCTTTGGCCGAAATGTGGGGATTTTGAGTAGGATCGAAGAGAAAATTGACCATTCCTAGGGCGTGAGTAATGCCAGCAGCCCAGGAATTAGCCTTACCTTTTTCTAGGGGAGAGGGACGCTTACGAGCTAAAGTTGCGGTTAATTGGCGAATAAGTTGGGCGTATTCTTCATTAAGATATTGAGCGGCAAATTTATCGGTAATATCGATAATTTCTTGATATTTGGCCTGCATTGCCTTGGGAACATTTTCCGATTTAGAAACAACTGGAGGCGTTTGTTTCAATATTGCTGCCGCTTGCTGTTTGGCGCGTTGTTCAGCATTATATTTTTCTTGAAAAGCTGTTAAACCCTCCTGACTGGTGATATCAAAACCCTGCTGATGCGCTTGTAACAGGAGATTTTTCATAAAACCGCCACTGTTGGGATTGTTCATCAGTTGACTAAAGCGATCGCCTAATTGCTCTAAATATTTAATAATAGCCTTAGCCTGAGTTAATTTATATTCTCGTCCCAAAAATTGCCAAAAACTAATTAATTCAGGGATAGCATCTTCGGTTTCCGTCGGATCGAGGATAGTAATTTTGCGTGGTAAAATCTTCTCCATTAAGATCTGCACATCTGCCTTAGTCATGGTAGCAAGGGTATAACCTTCATAGAGATAGCCCAACTCGACAAAGGTAGCAATCCAACCACAACCTTCTTGTTTTTCTTGATAATAGGCTTCTCCCTCGGGCGAATTGATATATTCTTCGATCGCTCCAGTAATATAATCTTCTAGTAAGGGTTCGGCTTCATCGTAGTCTAAATTATCTAATTGTCGGATATTAAAAGTCATAACTCTAGTTTTCCTGCGAGGCTTTCCTTTAATTTTAGGGGATTAGCTGACCGACAGCCAAACTGACGCTAAAATAGTCTTTGCTGTCCGGGGTTGTTGCTTGCTCCTGACGGTGGTTGTAACCGGTAACTGAACATGACTTCGATTCGTCAACTGCATCAACAACTCGTTAATAAAGAAAAAACAGCCGTCGAAATCGCCACAGAATTTCTCGCTCGTATTCAAGCGATCGAACCACAAGTAAAAAGCTTTCTCCATTTAACCCCGGATTTAGCCCTCGCACAAGCCCAAAAAGTGGACGATAAAATCGCCAGGGGTGAGTCTCTGCATCTGTTAGCAGGTATTCCCATCGCATTAAAAGATAATCTCTGCACCAAGGGTATCCCCACCACCTGCGCTTCTCGGATTTTAGAGAATTTTGTCCCCCCCTACGAGTCCACCGTTACCCAAAAATTACGGGATTTAGGGGCAGTTATCGTCGGTAAAACCAATTTAGACGAGTTTGCCATGGGTAGTTCCACCGAAAACTCCGGTTATCACGTTACTGCTAATCCTTGGGACTTATCCCGGGTGCCGGGGGGATCTTCCGGGGGTTCGGCTGCGGCTGTGGCCGCTCAAGAATGCGTGGTGGCCCTAGGATCGGATACCGGTGGCTCAATTCGTCAACCGGCTTCATTTTGTGGCGTTGTCGGGCTAAAACCGACCTATGGCTTGGTTTCTCGCTTTGGTTTGGTGGCTTACGCTTCTTCTCTCGATCAGATCGGTCCCTTTGGTCGTACCGTAGAAGATGCGGCGATTTTATTACAAGCGATCGCAGGTTACGATCCCCAAGATTCTACCAGTCTCAATCTGCCGATTCCCGACTATAGCCAATTCCTGAAAACCAGTTTAAAAGGGCTAAAAATTGGCGTAATTAAGGAAACTTTCGGGGAAGGTTTGGATCAGGTGGTTGCCGATGCAGTTAATCAAGCTTTAGAGCAGTTAAAGGCCCTCGGTGCCACAATTAAAGAGATTTCCTGTCCCCGTTTCCGTTATGGATTGCCCACCTACTACATTATCGCCCCCTCGGAAGCATCGGCGAATTTAGCCCGTTACGATGGGGTTAAATACGGTATTCGGGAAGATGCCGATAGTTTAATTGATATGTACACCAAGACTCGCGCTCAGGGTTTTGGTGCGGAAGTTAAGCGCCGGATTATGTTGGGAACCTATACCCTCTCGGCGGGTTATTATGATGCTTATTACCTGAAAGCACAAAAAGTCAGGACTTTGATCAAAGAGGATTTCGATCGAGCTTTTCAATCGGTAGATGTGTTAGTTTCTCCCACTTCACCGACCACAGCTTTTAAAGCTGGGGAAAAAACGGCGGATCCTCTGAGTATGTATTTATCGGATTTAATGACTATTCCCGTCAATTTAGCCGGTTTACCTGGGTTAAGTCTTCCCTGCGGTTTTGATGGGCAAGGTTTGCCGATTGGTTTACAATTAGTCGGTAATGTGCTGCGCGAAGATCAATTATTTCACGTCGCCCACGCCTACGAACAGGCCACCGATTGGCACAAACGTCAACCATCTTTTACAAATTGATACAATTGCCGATGGCTATCTTTTGCCGGTAGCCATCAAGTAAAAATCAGCAACACCGAAAATCCCTCAAGCCTTCTCTTAATTGGGGACAATTTGCCAAAAAAGCGTTTACCTCATCATCCCACTCTAACGATTGAGATGAGCTGCTACAGCCAAACTTTGGCTTTTATAAATCACTTTGGTAAGGTCGAATCCAACACGGTGTTAGCTTGCTCCAACGTTTTGCCGTAACCAATTGGTAAAGGCAACACGTTCTAATTCACCAGAGGCTAAAGCTAAAATGACTCGTTCTTGCTCATCTACAAAAGCATTAATCTCCAGTCCATTCAACACAAGAAATGTTTCCATTGCCCCATGACCAGTGCGCTTGTTGCCATCAAGAAATGGGTGATTCATCACAATTGAAAATCCCAAAGCTGAAGCTTTATCAACAATTGTCGGATAAAGATCCTGCCCGCCAAATGTCATGCGTGGTTGAGCAATAGCAGACTCTAAAGAACCTAGGTCACGAATACCCATAGCTCCTTGGGACTGTTGAATAATTTGATGATGTAAATCGAGGACTTCCACTAATGTTAGATAGCGTATCATGCTAAACGACGATAAAGTTCAGCGTTTTTCTTGAGTACATAGCTTGATGCTTGAGTAAATTCGTTTTTAGGACCAACCAACCAATCTTCTATGCTGGCACTGAGTAAGTCTTCAGGGGAAACTTGGCTGTTCTGAGCTAACTGTTGTAATCGTCGAAACTGCTCATCTGAGATATTAACAGTAATGGAAGCCATCAAAAACCTCTCAATAGTCTAAATATTTAACATTATAACCTCCGTCAACCTAAATATGGAACCTGTTACAGTTAATTAACGCACCCCTCAAGTCTTCTCTGTGGCCCAGCAATGCTCTAAAGTTGATATAGCGTTTTTCAGTCTGCTGAGGTACAAAAGTTATGGGTTTTAGGCAAAAGGCAAGAGGCAAAAGGGAAGAAAAATAGGTGTACCTCACTAGCTTAGGAAACGCTATATTTTAATTGGGGACAATTTGCCAAAAAAGCTTTCACTTTGTCATCTCACTCTAAGGGTGAAGTTAGCTGTCTGGCAATAACGCAACTGCCAACTTGACCGGATTATCTGCTGGTAGATGTGACCCATTTTTTAGAGTTCTTCTACTTGATATCCCTGTCTCTTGGCAATTTCAAGGATTGGGTTGATGTTATCAATCCCCCACTGATTACAAACGGCAATTGTCTGACCATCTCCGGTTTGGAGTAACTGCTCCTCGTTTAAGAAGTAGCGTTTAGCCCCTCCCTTTTCCGTCGCTTTTTCTAGTAGGGCAACAACACCAAAGCTAGGACGAATTTCATCAGGGAATATCTGGCGTAATTGGTCGAAAGCTGAGTGCCTGACACATCTTGTGTCAGGGGTAGCAGGTCAAGGACGACAGAGCAAAGAGTGAACACGGGAAAACCATATTCGGTCATAGTAATCGGAGAGAGCGTTCTTAGAAGAGAAACAGGGTTCTGGGTCAGAGTGGAACAAAGGGATAGGAGAAAGCAAAGAGCGGCCCTTGTGGACAACGCCCTGGAGCCAACGAAGACCAATTTTGAGATAGCTGAGACCCCGCGTCCAATGGGGGTCAACCTGAGAGCGAAGACCATTGAGTTGAACGGCCATACCGTGAGTAGTGGCATAAAGAAGAGCAAGGGCTGCGACCAAATACAGACGGGTCAAAGCAGCAGCAGAACGGATAGCGGAGTCTTCAAGTTGAAAAGCACCGGATTTTGAATCTAAAAATAACTCCTCGACCCGAAAGCGCAAGGCGTACTGCCATAAAGTGTTCAGAGAGGGGGTTTCGTCAGTAATGAC
This sequence comes from Microcystis aeruginosa Ma_QC_C_20070703_M131, assembly GCA_007095475.1. Taxonomy (GTDB): domain Bacteria; phylum Cyanobacteriota; class Cyanobacteriia; order Cyanobacteriales; family Microcystaceae; genus Microcystis; species Microcystis aeruginosa_I. Next base: position 8,835 of record SFCA01000129.1, read on the forward strand.
AGCCCAAGGTTCTTTGACTCCCGTGACCCTTGCCAGAACAAGATTGCATCGATAGATGCCGTCTGTCCACAGACCGACCTGATCGTAAAGAATGGCTTCTCCTTTGGCAGGCCAGAGATATTTGACTTCGATAGGATGTCGCCGAACCCCATGGACCAGAACGTCGCCAGGTAAACGTAAGCAGTAATGCCATCCACTGACTTGCAGCCAACTGAGCAAACCATGATTGGCAAACCCTCGGTCGGCTAAGAGCATGACATCGGGATAATCCTTCAACAATCGCTGAGCATCGCGCAGCATCGGTTTGTAGGTGTTCACTGCGACGGTGGCACTCGGATGGTCTAGCACTCGCCATAACAGGGGGACTGCACGACCGCAACAGACTATCGACAGATGAATCATACAATAGCGATTCCACAATACAGTTGTATCTAATGCCAAGTAAAGTCGATTGCCTTTCCAGCTACTGATGGCGGCTAGCACCAGAGGAATATACAGGGATTTGACCCGAATTCGATGATTGCCCATAAATCTCTGCCATCTGCGTTCGGTGCTTTGTGCCTGTGTTGCACGACTAGGGACGTAGGACTCCCACATTGGCAGGCTTAATTTCCCGCTACAGATTACTGCTGTGACCATCCAGGCTAATGCCTTGAGGTGTCGCAGGTCTCGCCATTGGCTGTGTTGACACAGTAAAGAAAGTAGTTGAGCATAGAGACTGGTAGTGGTTGACATGGGAGGTTCGCTGATGTTCTGTTAATCTCAGCATTCCATATCCTGCTACCTTTTTCTCTTTCCACGCTATTTCAAGGGTTTCCGACACTTGTGTCAGGCACTCAGG
>SFCA01000013.1:0-18105 GCA_007095475.1 Microcystis aeruginosa Ma_QC_C_20070703_M131
AAGACCAGAACAGAGTAAATCTGTTAAGGCAGGTGCGAAAAATCCTTCGGGAAAGAAGCAGAAACCTAAATCGTGAGGTTTGGGAATCGCCGTCCGTTTTACGGCGGCGAGGATGTCAAAGTTCTTGGTCTCGAATTAGAAACTAGTTTAGGTTCAAGTGTGAGCCCAACCAGTCCTTCTGCAACAGGCTCTACGTCTTCTTCTATTACAACAACTAAATTTAAATCTCTTGAGATTGCAGCCTATGTTGGTGTCGGAGTAAGGGGGCAAATTGCTGGTTTTGGTGCTGAGGCCTTTTTAGCAATTGGTCTTGTCTTCATTTATGAAGATAACACTGCCAAATTTGGTGGTTTGGTGATGTTAAAAGCAGAAGTAGCTTTGGGCATTGTGTCTGTAGAGATTTCTGCGGAATTAAAGGGAGTGTATTACAAAGGAGATGATCCAGATACTCCTGCTGTAGAAACTAATGTTAGTTTGATTGATGCTTCTGGTGAAGTTGCTATCCACGTTTCAATCTTCCTTGTCATCAATATCAATGTATCCTACGAATATAAAACAACAGTAAAACCCTAATTTTTGAAAGTAATTAATAAGGAGAATATCATGCCAATACCAGCACCTAAATTGACACTTGCTTCCTATCTACAACGGTGGGACTCTTCTACAAATACCTTGTCGGTTCATCTTTTGGTCATGCCGACAGGAAACCCACTCAATCCTTTGGGTACAGGTTTGCCAGTGACAGACCCCGGACCTGCATTTGCAGATTGTCACTTGGTTTTCAAGGCATTTCTCTCTAAGAATTGGCAGCAGATGCCAGGTTTCAGCGATGTGGACACCACAGAAGTTTTATCACCAACCATGCCTGTCAATCGGCAAGTACTTTTTAATGAGTTGGCAAATCAGTTTAAGATCACCAAGAGCGAGGCCGTACCAGTCAGGAAAGCAGAGTTGATGGTGCGTAAGCACCTGATGAGTAGCTATACCAGATCCTTTGCTTTTGTCGCACCCAAAACCAGGTTGGCATCCACTGACGATACCTACGCTTGTTTGTTAAATTGCCCCCCTAAAACGCCGCCTACACCAAAGCCAATTGACGATTCTGTGAGTTGGGCCGAAGCCCTTTCCTTTGCCTTACGCCAGCCTCGACTGGCACGGGAAATGGGCATCGTTTATGAGTTGGAGGTACAAGTCAACCCAAAAGATTTGCTAAAAAATGGGGGCTGGTTGTTTTTTAGCCTAGATGCTTCAAGCGATTACGGCAGTTTAACTGGTACGGCCGGCTTTCTGAAAGTGTTTGGCACCCGCATACCTGCACTCAAAACCAGTCGTCAATTGTTCACGCCTGTACTTTTTCCAGTAGTAGACGACCCTACAGTAACAGTGCTTCCAGGCAACTTCGATGAAGCCTTTTTAGAAGTAAGTCGTTTCAATGATGGTTTCGCAAAAATTGTTCATTGTGGACAAGCAAAATACCGAAATCATTTACAGGAAGCAGGTAACGGTCCAGCACCGATTCGGGAAGAGGGCATTCAACTTGCCTGGGACGATGAAGATATTCTCATTGCCCAAAACCGTCAAATGGGTCTTGACCCCGACACAATGACTGTACCAGCCGAAGCCCCGACAGGTGTCGTCGGCTATCGGGTTGATGTTAGGAAAAAGGGGGCAACCAATTGGCATTCGCTGAGCCGGGTAAAAACGAATAAGTTTTTATTTGCTGGAATAGACTTTGGTGCAATGAGTTGGGAGTCGAGAACAGAGGTATTCCCTGCGACAGTTCAGGAGCAATTCTGGCTACCTTCCTATTTTACCCGTTGGAAAGGAGGTTCGTTAACCGTTACTGACCCTGACGATATGCTGTTGATAATGGGCAGAGAAAGAGCAAATCCTTTGTACTACCAGTCAGAAGATGCGAATGAAGTTCCACTCCTATACGGCAACGAATATGAATTTCGGGTGCGGATGGTGGATACAACTAATGGTGGTCCCGTTCATAACGACGAGCGTTTGCTACCTGGTGAGTCACCCGTTTGTGGCGTACACTTTAAAAGATTTGTCCCTCCTGGTTCGGTAAATTGGCCCGAAGTTGATCCTGACCCACAAAACGCAACGCTCACTCGCTATACAATCACAAGACCCACAATAACGACACCTCAAGCACTTTATACAAAGTATCCTAATGTTCGGGCGGAATTATTAGCGATTCAACAAGGTAATCGAGGTCTTGCGGCTGCGGATGTAATTGACCCTTCCGTACCAGACATTGATACCCCGATTCTGTCCATTCGGGTACTGGTAAGAACTCCTGACTTTGACCCTAATCCGTTAGAAAAAGATAATGAAAGTTTTGTCGAGTGGTACAAAACAACCCGATTGTTTCCCGCAAATTTGAATAGTCCTTATGATTTGGATTTGGAATTTATCGATTGTGCCTTGCTGTCAGATGTAGATATAAGCGCACAAATAGCCCCGAACCCAAACGGTGCTTTACCGATACCGACTGCCAGAGACATAAAAATAGAATTACGAGCAGTAGGAGAAGAAGATTATGATTACTTCGGAAACGAACGTTCCAGATTGGGAGCGATTTCAACGATTAATTTACATAAATTTGCCGAAAGCGAAGTTGACTTCTTTTTGCCGCAAGCACCTCAGGATATTATCCGTTCTGTATATCTGCAACCTACAGATCTAGAACAAGAAAGCCAGCCCACCGCAGTAGTGCTCCAAAATGAAGCTTTGCCAGTGTTAGTTCAGCGGCTCGCGGGTGCTGTTCGATTAGTTGCAAATGATACAACTCTATTGATGCCGCCTGGGGAACGAGGCATCTTCGGCTGCTCAAAGGGATTAAAACACTATCTACCAGCCAACAGCAGCAGTTTAGTCTTGATGGCAGCAAGCGAACTTGTTAATCAATGGGTTAATGTACTGCAATGGCAAATCAACCGAGACTGGACATGGAAGGGGTTTACAGCTCCAACGTTTAAGGTTGAAAGAGCTATACGCTTAAATGGCAACTCCTATAGTGAACCTCGCCAGTTGGTCGGCGAGGTTCGGATGATGCACGCTGTAACCCCCCTGATTGCCGAAGAAGAAAGCCCAAATCGAGATAGCAGTCACTTTGTTTTTGTCGATGCTTTTCAGCCTCCTTTGGGCACGGATGGTAAGCCATACGAGGTTCAGGTTGAATACTTTTTAACGGTGCAGTTTGAAACCGGGGAATTCCTGGAAGTAAATTGCCAAAATCATTTACCAATAACGATTCCGCCACGTCAGATACCAAGGGTAATCTCAGCAGGAATAGCACTTAGCCCTTATGTAATTGGCGACGGATACGCCAGTACAGGTGAAAGGCGAAAAATGCTTTGGCTAGAATTTGAGAAAGCCCCTGCCGATGACCGTGATACTTACTTTGTGCGTGTGCTGACACAGACAGCAGATCCAATGCTCTTACAACATTATCAGCCTTTAGCAGAACCGGCTGGTTATGAACAATGGTCGCTTGACCCTGAACTGGTACGAGTAATTTCTCCCGGTCAGTCAGACGACTTTGCTGGAATGACTGCAATGCAACGTCTCATACCTGCACAAGATTCCGATCGGCATTTCATCGTACCGCTGCCCCCTGGAACATATCCCGACTCACCCGAATTATTTGGCTTTTACACCTATGAACTTCGAGTTGGACATGACAAAGGTACACCGACAAGACCATTTTGGAGTACTGCTCAAGCCAGATTCGGATCGCCAGTTATACTTGACGGCGTTCAACATCCAAGTGCGCCGCTTCGCTGCAACGTGTTCCGTATCAAAAGTGGCATCCTTGCTTCTTCAACCTATGCACAGGCATTTCATCAAGGAGCTAATCTGCAAAGCATTCCGCCTAATACCCAAATATGGTTCGTTTTATATGCTCAGGTAAATCAAGCCGACGGTAGTACCATGCGAAATGTTGAATTGGACAAGAGAATAGGGCGCATACTTTCAAGGAAAGATGTCAAGGTAATAAAAAATAGAGCAGGAGTTGACTTGCTAAATCTCAGTAGTGTTGTTTATGCCACAGATCGTCAAGCAACCCAAAATTTACAAGTATCTATCCAAGGGCATACATTTTGGCAGCAAAATGAGGTGGTAGCCTTACTAAGAGATTTTGGATTACCAGAAGAAACCCCGTTGAGTATTTTAGGTGCGGAATTACTTCCAGAGCCAAACGGAAGTTTTAACGATCCACTTGGAGCCAATGTTGGGCAGGTAAGAATCCTAAGAACTTCTGCGTTGTATCCCGTTGATAATTTGTGTTGTTAATTACTGTAGGCATTATTGACCGACGAGTTGTGGCAGAATATAGCTCCAAATCGACCGCAACCTAACTTCACCGTTAGATGCCTCTTTGCCAACGATCGGGGCAGTAGAGAGTAGTGCGATGCCGAAGGCACTGCGTAGCAGTACGCAATCTTGTAGGGTGCGTTCCCTAATGTGGTTCCTACTGATCCAGCGATCGATTTTGGGGAACGCACCATGCACATTGATTGAAGCTGTGGGTTAAAGTGCGATACCGAAGGCACTGCGTAGCAGTACGCCAATCTTGTTGATTGGGTTGACAACGGATAAGGTTTGTTATCGCATCATACAAAGATTAGGAAATATAAATAGGGTTTGCGGCAAAAAGTTTGTTGGTGGGGTTAGGAGTCGGTCGTCAGTAGCCGGTCGTCGGTCGTTTCAGGCTTTGTTGTCCTCTTTTTTTTGTACCAGTTTGTGTACTCAAAGAGGGTTTTACCATTATTCACCAAGCCCTAAATAGTGAACAACTGATAATTTTAAGAGAAATCATCGAAGCTAACAATGATGCAACCCTCGAAGAATTATCGGACTTACTGTATGAAAAGACACAGGTGAAAGTCAGTAGAGCAACCTTGAGGCGGCTGACGCAAAAACTCAATTACAGTTTCAAAAAAAACACTACACGCAGCGGAAAAAGAAAGTGACAGGGTACAGCAAAAAAGAGTGGAATACTGGTCCCAAGTGCGGTAAATTGAGGCATCAAAACTAGTTTTTATCGATGAATCGGGGGTAAATTTAGCCCTTTTGAGACTCTATGCTAGAGCCTTAATTGGTCAAAGATATCGGGGAAGAAAAACACAAAAAAGAGGGAGATATATTTCAATAATTAGTGCTATAAGCTTAGAAAAAGTTGTCGCATAAGTCAATATATACGGTGCAGTGGATGCGGTAACATTTGAAGGATTTATTCTGAAGGAAGTGCTGCCAAAAATTAAAGAAGGAGACTGTCTGATCATGGATAACGCCAGGATTCATCTCGGAGAAATGGTCAGAGAAATAATCGAACAACAAAAAGCTAGACTCATCTATTTACCTCCTTATTCTCCCGAATTCTCTCCTCTTGAAAACTTTTGTTCAAAAGTCACAAAGCGATGTTAAGAAAACTGAAGGCGAGAACTTACAAAGACTTAATAGAAGGGATTGAATTGGCTATGTTATACCAATTCTCCAAAGTCTGACTACAGAAGTTTAATCCCTCCAAGTCCCCCTTTTTAAGGGGGACTTAAATTCGATGTGTAGTTTTCATTTAGAGAAATGGTATTACAAGTTACTCAAAAAGATATTCGCAATTGGTTTACTCACTGTTGCTACTGTACCTCATAAGTTAGAGAATTGCTATATTTCATTCTCTAAATTCAATAACATCAATAACATCAATAACATCAATACTTTTTAAGCGATGTATTATTCTATAATAAACTTTTAGATGGTTAACAATAAATACTTCAATTCTTTCGGGAGCGCCTGTTTTAAAATCTTCTCTCTGGAGTGATAAATCAGGCAACAGATCGCGGATTTTGTAATAAGTTTCAGGGTTATCTTGTTTTAAATTGCTCAAAAAGTCTCTAGTACTTAAGGACAACCAGATATCATACGCCATCTTACGTTAAAACCGATATTTAATAGTTTTCCCCTGCGCTTGTTCTGCTAACGCTTGCTCTAGTGCCTGCTGTTCAGAAAGAGGGATATCTGCAAAGCGAATGACCGATGTTTCCTGACAAATGAGATAATCTGGATTAAGCTGCGTTAACAGTTCCTCAGCTGCAGATGCGATCGCTTGTTTAATCTCTTCATCGGAAGGAGGTTGAGTCGTCCGGAAAAGATCAGATTGCATAAAAAGTCTCAGCCAATCAAAACGCTATGGTTTCCTTTATTCTAACACCAAAAAAGCGATCGCACTCTATCAATAGAGTGCGATCGCTGCAAATTTAAGGCTAGATTTGCCAGTTTTTTATTTTAATTTGCGCTTCAAGGCTGAACCAGCACCTAAAGCACCAAGAGTTAGTAAGCCTAAAACGGAAGCAGGTTCAGGGACTTTTTGACCAATATCGCCACCCGAAGGAACGCCACCAAGAGCAGTGATAATCGTCGCTGTACTTTGGTTGGGATCGACCATCCAAGACAGTACACTGACGATATCTGCCAGTCCATAAACAGTAGCTCCTCCCAGACGTGGATCGGAGAAAGAACCCAGATTTTGAATGACTCCCGTGGGAGAAACAGCTTGAGTGCCTGCGGTAATTGCAGGTTTTATGTTATTGTATTCATTAGCTGCCCAACCAGCAAACATCGCATTCGACAAGCCCTGAGCTGCACTAAAAGCCCCTGACTGACTGGTCCCAAAAAATCGGGGATTGTCGAGGGTGTAAAGTTCGAGATCGCCGCCAGCAGCACTCCCTGTCGGATAGAGAATGTCGTCCCTAACCCCCTCAATATCTTCATCCAGGTACTGATATAACTTGATGTCTCCCAGCGTCCCAGTCGTTGCCGTAAAGGTAAAGGTATTTTGATACATAGGACTTCCAGGAGCGATGGAACTGACAACGTTCCAGTTAATGGTATTGCCTCCCGAACCCAGGAAAGAACCGCTACTGGTCACTTGATTGGTTCCAGATAGCACAGGAGTTCCTGTATTTAAACGGAAGGCTGCACCTGGGGCTCCGACATCAACATAGCTGAAATAGTCGTATAACACATTTTCGGTAACGATTGCAGAAGGGTTGATGGCGTTGGCAGTGAGATTGGCAACCCGAGATTCACCGCCACTAAGGACATCTACCGACCAACTGCCTACTGTTCCGGTTGGAATGCCGTTATTAATAGTCACACTTTGGGCAGAGCTACACATAGCTCCTAAAACAACAAATGTTGCTCCAGCAGCAGCCGTCGAAAATTTTTTAAGCACAGTTGAAGTTTTCATATTCAGAAACTTTCCTCAAAACAAATAAATAAACAAATGTTCTGACTGCCCTTTAAAGGAAAAAATCTCGAATTAAGCGACATTGGCAAGGGAGAAAGATTGATTTTTCCAAAATTGCCAATCACTAAATTTTAAGCTAGTTCCTCAATGACAAGACAGAGCCATAACGGGATTTTACCCCCCCCCGATTTTGTCAAGCCTAAACCAACACAAATTTACAAAAATTTACAATTATTGTTACCCTTGAGAGTAGGGTAGTAAAAAATCTTTTAACGGGTTGGTCTTGGATGTTAGAATCTCTATGTCTGTCGGGAATTGAGAATTTTTGTATGTAGCTATACACGATTAATTACACATATCTAACTACCTCTTGCCCCTTCCCCTTGCCTATCCTAACCATTACTTATCACAGCCAATCCCTAATCTCTCAATAACAGATATTCACGAATCTCAAAAAAGTTATCCCATTAAAACGCTATGGTTTCGTTTATTCTAACACCAAAAAAAGCGATCGCACTCTAAAAACATAGCGAAATCGCCCCTAATTTAAGACTTCAATTGTTGCTCGATTTGCCAGTTTTCTTCTATTAAACACTAACTAGCAAAGTCAAATACTGGTGTTTCAATTACCCGTTTTGGTCGCTTATTTTCCCAGATAATTTCCTGCAAGCGTTCGACAGTTTCTGGTGCAAAAAAACGCTCTCCCGTTTCTACACAGACTCTAGCGGGGACATTTTCTATAATGAAAAAATTGCCATTGATTTCAAGGGTATAGGTAACTTCTTGTTCAATTAAGGTTTCTTGTCTAGAATTAGTTGACATCTGGTGTTCTCCTTGATTTAAAATCAATCCATAAATTTGGGTCGGGTTCATATAGGGTAATAATTTTGAGCAAAGGGCGAGAGGGATAGCTACCATGAATGTGTAAGGCTCTATTAATTAGAGTAAATCCCAAAAGTAAACAGCTTGCGCCATACTTATCAGCTGGATAATCTTCAATAATTTCGCTTTGTTCCATCGCCTCCCGTAATTCTTGAACACTGATCTGACGCAGGATACTTTGATTGACAGCGTGTTGAGAAAATTCCAATTGGTTTTGTCTAACTTTTTGACGAATTTCCTCAATCATTTCAGTGATAGTCGCCTTTAATTTGATCGTAAATATCCGTCGCTGTCATTTCACCAAATAACTGATCTTTAATTTCTAAATAATTTAGAGGTTGGGATGCTGTTTCTCTTATAAAGAAGGCCGCTTTAGCAATTCCCAATCTTTTTACGAGAGCTTTAACTCCCTCTTTTCTAATTTCCTCAATCTCAGGAATCGTCAAATCTGTTTGAATTTTCATAGTAATTTTTCTCAATTCAAGCGTTGAAATAGATTTTCAATTTTGCTTCATTCATCCACACTCCTACCATCATAACAAAAAAGCGATCGCACTTTATCAATATAGCGCAATCACTGCTAATTCGAGACTATAGCTTTATTCGCCATTCGCTTCGCTTTCTTATAAATACTCAATCCGACCCTGCATTTTGTCAGGACTCAGTATTCATGTTAGCCTGTGCTGTAGAAGCAAGAGTTTTGTTATCTCGCATTACTCTAATCAAAAATCTTAACGCTTCGTTAACCGCATCAGCAGTGGGAAACATTTCTGCGACATCAGGCTCCAAGCGCACAGTGACTCCACCAAAGCTTTTTCTTCCAGAGCCTAACTTTCTAACTCGGAGGTGCTTCAAGTCATACTCTGTCCGTAAATCATCTTCCATTTCTGGCTCATCCCTCTTCATAAGCTTCTCGTTCGGTTTGCGTCACTTCCCTTGCAATAAAGTTCCTCTGAGAAAGATGTCAATCAAAACTAATATTTTGCCATAAATCTGCTCTGACAAATTTGGATAAATGACCTACATTTGTTGTTGCAATTATCGGATTTTTCACAGATAACGTGACAGCTTGTGCAATTAAAATCATATCACCATCAATTGTTTTATCTCCTGCTGTGGGTTGTCCTTGTTGGCGTGCCTGCGCCCAAAATAAAGCAGCTTTTCGCATTGCATCCGTTGTAATGGCTAGGTATTCTATTAAGTTAGCTAACTCATCCAGTCGCTTAATTCCTTTAATCTTGTTAGCGCGTAACAACTCTCGACGCACCTCATAATCAGCAATTTCTGGAAGAATAACCCTAATAGCTGCTTTAATTAGTATTTGTAGCCAACAATTACAAGCTAGACTTTCAGGCGCTCGCTTAGGATTAGTAATTAAACCGATAATTCCCGTATCTAATAAAACTACTCTATTCACCAAGTTACTCCCTTTAAGTGAGCCGGAAATAAAGGACGCTCAGATAAACGATCTTGATCGAGTGCTTCGATTAAATATTCACCGGTTTCTTGTTGTTCCTGTTCATCTTCTTCATCAATCCAAGATTGAAGTAGATTAACCAGTTTGGCCTGTTTTTCTTGTTCTAAAATAGTATCCTTGAGCAACTTGAGGGCATAAGCTTCTAGAGAAAGACCTTTCTCCCTCGCTTTTTGGCTGAGATATTGTTCGATTTCCGATGTTAAATTAAGAGTTAGTGGCATGAGCTTGACTTGAATCAATTTATCGTGTCTTTAACTATTATAAACAAAAAATTGATCGCCGTCTATCAAGAGAGCGCAATTGCAGCAATTCCAAATTTAAGGTTTCATGACATAAAAATCCTTATGACAAGAGGGTTGTACAATTCTTAACATTTGGATTGATCTCTGAAATGGCGCAAAATCGTTCCGAATTTATTTTTGCTGGCGCAATTGCTGCCAATAATCCTCGCCAAAATCAGCCGCCTGGATTGCACCAAAGATATCAATCTTCAATGTTCGATACGAGGCATTAGAGAGGAGTGAGAAAAGATGTTGTCAAGTCAGCTAAAATGGAAACGTAAAGTTAAACGAAATCAAACCGATGAAACTTCGACAACCCCGATACAGCAAAGAAGAATTTGCTAGACGTGGCAACGACCTCTATGAATCTCAGATTCGTTCTCAAGTCGAGGAAGGCAATCATGGTAAAATTGTCGCTATCGACATTGAAACTGGAGCCTTTGAAGTGGCTGATGACATCGTAACCGCATCAGAGCATCTCCTGGCCAAATATCCCGATGCTCAGACTTGGTTTATCCGAATTGGGCATCGGGCAGTCTATCATTTTGGCGCACGGAGTTTGAGAGAAACTCTATGATGTATGGCTCGGTAAATCAGAGTTGTGAGGCAATCCTTCCAGTTGTCGTGAAAAACGATACTAGAAGGCAACTCGTAGATGCAGTAATTGATACAGGTTTTTCAGGATTTTTGACCTTGCCTTCTAGTATTATTGCGGTTCTAGATTTAACCTGGAAGGGGCGTGATATCGCAACATTGGGAGATGGCAGTTATTGTATTTTCGACGTTTATATTGCGAGGGTAATTTGGGACGGTCAGTATCGCACAATCGACATCAATAAATCCGAAACAGTGCCTTTAATTGGGATGGGATTGTTGCGAGGCTATGATTTGCGAATTCAGGCGATTGAAGGCGGTTCCGTTGCCATTGAACTATTGCCAATTCCCCACTAGAACCATAACCCAACCTTGTATAACGTTTCCAAATGAATTGTAAAAAGTAAGTTGACGGCGATAATCTCTATTTCGGTTAGTTCTCCAATCAACTCAAAGCCATTACCCATCTCATCATTCTAACAAAGATTAATAAAAATGTGGAATGTCCCAAAAAAGCGATCGCACTTTATCAATGTAGTGCGATCGCTGCCAATTTAAAGCTAGATTTGCCAGTTTTTTATTTTAATTTGCGCTTCCAGGCTGCACCCGCACCCAAAGCACCGATGGCAAGTAAACCTAAGACTGAAGCAGGTTCGGGGACTTTTTGACCTGTTAGGTAAAAAGCATGGTGTTGTCCATTATTAGACCAGTTGTTGAAAGTCCCGCCGGAGGATTCTTGACCTGTTGAACCAACACCTGGAGTTGTTGTACCCCAATAAATCTCGTCCAGGCCAAAGTTGCTGGAAAGGTGTAAACCTAGCCAGTATGTTGTATTTGCCGATAAATCGAGAGGAGTCTGAAGATCGAACGAATAAGCATATTCGTTGAGACCAAAAGTTTGGTTGCCAGTTGCCGTCTTCACCACGTTAGCCCCTGCGCCTTGAGCAAAGGGGGTACCGGCCGGCTGACCGCCTGCATTTGCGAATACAAAGTAGTCGAGGGTTCCATCCCATGCACCTGGAGCCTCAAGCGTCCAGAAATGAACATCTGTTAGCCTTGTCCCAATATCCTGACTAAGAATAAAATCCTCTGTCTGTACCCATTGCGTCATTTCATTTCCATCCTGTTGATCTGGACCACCCCCATCAAAAATTATAGATGCTGACGCTGTTCCCATGGTTGCAAGAGCAATAGATGTTGCTCCAGCACTAACTATCGATAACTTTTTAAGCACAGTCGAAGTTTTCATGTTCGGAAATTTTCCTCAAAACAAATAAACAAATGTTCTGACTGCCCTTTAAAGGAGAAAATCTCAAATTAAGCGACATTGGCAAGGGAGAAAAATTGGTTTTTTCAAAATTGCCAATCACTAAATTTAAAGTTAGTTCCTCAATGACAAGACAGAGCAACAACGGGATTCTACCCCCCCCCCCCCCCGATTTTGTCAAGTGTAAACCAACACAAATTTACAAAAATTTATAATTATTGTTACCCTTGAGAGTAGGGTAGTAAATCTCAATTTGGTCGAAATATCTATATTACAGAGCGCACGCAGTTCGATAAACTCACTGACCACAGTGCGCTCCTACCATTGGCGCAATAATATTATTGTAGGGGCGAATTGCATTCGCCCTCTTTGATCCCCCCTTAATCCAAGAAGGGTATCTGACAATTTTTAACCCCTACCTAATTAACAGCCAATCCCTAATCTCTCAATAACAGATATTCGCGAATCTCAAAAAAGTTATCCCAAGGAATATAGGGTTGATTTTCCGCTTGCAGATAATCGATTAAACGATCCCTAGCAAAAACTAGATCGGCCCTTCTAGCCATGGTAATATCGGTAACGGAATCACCGATCGCAATAGTTTCTACTCCCGAATATTTAGCCATAATCAAGGCTTTAGCCACTAATTCCGTCTCATTTTCCCAATCGGAATGAACTTGCAGATATTCGCATTGAGTATGAAGATTGACCCCATAAATTGCCGTCACCTTATCTAATAGTCCCTCCCGTTTTAAGACCGTTTCAATCATGCCTTGGATACCACCGGAGATAATAATAAAAGGGATGGATTGCTCCTGTAAAAAAGCGAGGAATTCGGCTAATCCGGGGCGAATTGGCTTGCTTTCGGCATAGGCGAGAATATCGGCGTATTTTTGGCTCGGTATCGACTCTAGCAGTTGACGGACACCCCGGCGCAGAGTCAGAGTGCGGGCGTACATTTGGGGCATAATTTGGGCCGATAAATCGGGGGCGAATTCTTTGAGCATACCCGCAAAAGTTTCCACGGCGGTGATAGTGCCATCAAAGTCACAGAAAACAATTTTACTCATGGGGTGACAAAATATCTGAAATTGGATATAATCGAAGGTTATGATTAATTTTACAGAGATTATCCGACTCTAGAGCTTCAACCCCCATGAAATCCTATCTCGCCGCCGCCATTCAAATGACCAGTCAGCCGGATTTAGAGAAAAATCTCGCTGCCGCTGAAGAGTTGATCGAACTTGCCGTGGGTAAAGGGGCGGAATTAATCGGTTTACCAGAAAATTTCGCTTTTATGGGGGCAGAAAGCGATAAAATCGCCCAGGCTGAGACTATTGCTCTCAAAGCCGATAAATTCCTCCGCACCATGGCCCAACGGTTTCAAGTGACCATTTTAGGGGGTGGTTTTCCCGTGCCGGTGACGGGTATTGCCGATAAGGCTTATAATACGGCTATTTTAGTTGATGGCAACGGTGCGGAATTAGCCCGTTATCAAAAAGTCCATCTCTTTGATGTCAATGTCCCGGATGGTAACACCTATCAGGAATCGAGTACAGTCATGGCAGGGATCGATTTACCGCCGATTTATGGCTCCGATAGCTTGGGCAAAATTGGCCTCTCGATTTGCTATGATGTGCGTTTTCCCGAACTCTATCGCTATTTATCGCAGCAAGGAGCCGATGTTTTATTTGTACCCGCGGCGTTTACAGCTTTTACAGGGAAAGATCATTGGAAAGTTTTGTTACAAGCGCGAGCGATCGAGAATACTTGTTATATAATAGCTCCTGCTCAAACGGGCAATAATTACGAACGCCGTTACACCCACGGTCACGCTATGATTATCGATCCTTGGGGTGTGGTTTTAGCCGATGCGGGGGAAGAAGTGGGGGTGGCAATTGCCGAAATTAATCCCCAACGTCTGCAACAGGTGCGACGACAAATGCCTTCCCTGCAACATCGTGTTTTTGTTTAAAATTCGATTCGACAATTTTGTCGATAAAAACGCCTAATTTTGGGATTTAACTCGGTTTTTTCGCGTAACATTGCTCCCCGATAACAAGGGCCGAATCTCAAACCTAATTAGGGTTCTTCGGTTTGTCTTATGCAATGTACAGGGTTATAAGGAATTAAACTCTTATAGAGAAAGACATTTGGCGATTTTTGTTAATTGTTTTCGATCTAGAGCGAACTAATCAATTAAATCTCTTGCCAGATAAGGATTTAGTCCATTTATGCCCCCCTATCGAACGATACCAAGTAACGAAGAACCAAAAATCTAGTTGGTTTATAATATTAAATAATTAACTTTATTTTTAGAGATGAATCTGATTTTATCAAGCAAAGCGGCCGAAAGACTTCAACGAGAAGTGCAGTCAAGAGAAGATTTTATCGCCGATAATAATGCTTGGCGAATTGATGTCCTCGATCTCAGGAAGAGAGGTATTTTTCTCATTACTCAGGAAAAGAGTTTATACACCTTAATTTCTTCGTACAAGCAGGGAATTAAGGGAATTATCGCTCAAATTACCACCATTGATCGGCATGAGGGCGATTCCCCTGAAATTCATTATCTCAAATCCGAGAATAGGAGTCTGGTAAGCTCCATGAATAACATGAAGAATTTAATCGCTAAATTAGATCAGTACAATGCGGTTGATAACGAAAGATTTGCAGAAATAATTAATCAGACTCCCTTTAAATATTTATCTTACCGTACCCCGACCGAATGTTACCAAAATCTCTTGAATCAATCGAAGGGAGTACAATAAAACGGTCGTGTTTTAATCTAAGGAGAAAACGCTCCCCAATCTTCACAGCTTAAAACTAAATAAATCTGAGTTTTGGATAATCTGAGTTTTGGATAAGTCGAAACCCTGAGACTCAATCGGAATCTAAAACTCTGATTAACATACAAAACTCTCCAAACTGTGAACAATTGCTAAGTAGGTAGGCGTTAAAAGTTGTCAGACACCCCCCTTATCAAGGGTATATCCCCCCGCCTATCGGCACCCCCCTTATCAAGGGGGCAGGGGGGATCGAACCTAAAATCCATTTTTAATTTAATTATAACCAACCACTTATAATAACTTTTTAGCAAAATCGATCGCTTCTTGAAAAACTGTGACTTTGCCTTCAATTTGGGCAATTTGTACCTCGGTTAATAACTTACCAATAATCGGACTAGGTTTCAGGTGTAAATGGTTAATTAAATCATCGCCCCTTAATAAAGGTCGGGGATGGGCGATAATATTATCGGGATCGAGATAGGAAGTCAACAGAGAAGCGACGATATTTTTGTTAATCCCCATCGATAAAGCAAAAAGGGCAAAGATAGGAAATACTTTTCCCGTATTTAGATAAATAAAATACTGTTCCCGCAGACTTAAATTATCTGGCTCCTTGAGAGGAGGTAAACACTTAATTACCGTCATTACCGTGCGAATTTCCCCACGGGAATACTTGAGATCGATTAACTCTTTTTCCGCTTCTGCTAAAACATCCGATACCAATAGGGCCAATTTTGTCAACTGTAACTGAGAAGGGGAAAAGATAAATTTTTCTGGTAACAAAGATTCTAAAAATCCCGCTGCCGCTTCCACCCCCATAACTCGCTCCATTTTTGCGGGGGTAATCCGACGCAACCAGAGAGATAATAGACCATCTTCCCAGGCACTTTTTAGCCATTTATTGCCACGGGAATTGAGCAAAAGGTAATTCAACTCGGATTGTACCCTTTCGGCGGCTACACGGTGCAATAAAGGGGCAAGAGAACGAATAGTTGCACGGGTATGGGGTTCGATCTCAAAGTCCAATTGAGCCGCTTGTCGATAGGCCCTTAATAATCTTAGGGGATCATCCTGAAGATTTTCGGGGGAAATCATCCGCAGGGATTGGCAGCTTAAATCTTTTAATCCCCCTAAAGGATCGAAAATTTCTTGGGTGTGGAGATTATAAGCGAGAGCATTAACGGTGAAATCCCGTCTTTTTAGGTCTATTTCTAGAGATTCTCCCTCCTGTTGTGCGAAATCAAGGGTCCCCTGCGGAAAAACGACGCGAGCAATTTGACGAACGGCATCTAAAACCACAAAACCGGCTTTATAATGATGGGCAATAGTTTGAGCAATTTCGATCGCTTTTTCGGGAACCACAAAATCTAGGTCAATATAGTCTTTCTGACGGTTTAATAAAGCGTCTCGCACAGCACCACCGACTAAATAAGCATTTTCTGGCAATTCTTGCCGATTAATCGCAAAAACTTCTTTAACTAAACTATCTAGGTTTTTTTGACAAGACATCGAGAAGATAAATTTACAAAAATATAATTTTGACCGGCCCTATTTGGGGAGAGACTGAGCTAGATTAACGGAAAAGACTTATAGAGTTAAACCTATGTGTATTTGTATTAACTGCTATTTTGTTGATCGCTGTCTCACCTATCATGCCGTAGAAACACAACATCAGGAACGTCATCTCACCGAGACACCGGACTTTGAGGCGAAGAATCCTTCTATTAACGTTAACATTCGCACCAAGGAAGATTATATCGAAATGGAGTGGGATGTGGTGGGTTGCGAAAGCTTTTTACGCGAAACTGGTAAATGGTCTAGTTTGCGGCCTGGTGAACCAATTCCCACCTAAAATACCTGAACTACCCATACATATCTACTACAAGAGCCGAAAGTTAATCCCCAAATATGTCTTGGACAGCCAACGATTCGAGGAATGCGTAATTTAAGAGCGAGGTATTTATGGGTAAAGAAGAGGAACTACTTGAACAATGGCGAGAATTGACCCCAGAAAAGCAACAAAAAGTTTGGCAATTTGTTCAAATACTTAAATCTGAGTCACAAACAACACCAGAAGCTAAATTTATTCCCCAAACACCATTAAGCAAAAAGTTATGGGAAATTCGACAGCGGGCAATTTCGGCTGGATTGCAACTGCTCAATGAAGACGAAATAGAACAAGAACTTGCTGCACGTCGAGGAGGATGCAGTGAGTCATGAAATTGCTGGCACTTACGGTTTAGCGGCGATGGATGCACTTCATGTTGCTGCTGCGCTGCAAATTCAAGCTGATGAACTAATCACCACCGAAAAGCCAACCAAACTATTCCCCTTTTGCATGAGTGCATGAGTAGAAAACGGGTTTCTCCGAGAAACCCGTTTTCTGTGCGTTACTCAGTCTCAGCTTAGTTGGGGTTTAACAACCTTTCTAGATTTTGTTCACAGTTCTCTTTATGTGAGAGAATATGGCTCTTCGGTTTGTGTTATGCAATAGACGGAGGTTATAAGAGATGGAACCCTTATAGAGAAAGGCATTTAGCAATTTTTGTCAATTATTTTTGATCTAGAGCGAACTAATCAATTAAAAAATTTCCCCTTTTTGTTTGACTTGAGCGAGTTCTCCAAAAACAGTAAAATCGATACTTGTGAGACGTTCTTTGACTCTTAATTGAGGAGATTTAAAATCATTCTCCGAAAAACAGCGATCGCCCTTCTTAACCTCAGCTAAAAACGCGATCGCCTTCTCCTATCTACACAGTAAAACAGCGATCGCCCCTGATTAAGCAATCGCAAATTCTGTTAATTCACGACTTGCAGGATCATGAAATGCTAAAACAATATCTTCTTTGGGAATCCCTGCTTCTAATAATTGAGAGGTGATTCCTATTTCTGTCCAATCTTGTTCAATATAAACTCTTTCATTT
Source organism: Microcystis aeruginosa Ma_QC_C_20070703_M131 (assembly GCA_007095475.1). GTDB lineage: Bacteria > Cyanobacteriota > Cyanobacteriia > Cyanobacteriales > Microcystaceae > Microcystis > Microcystis aeruginosa_I. The sequence goes on from SFCA01000013.1 coordinate 17,479, forward strand.
TTAATACGAATATGAATCTGAATATTGTTGATTTTCTTTTTGTTTATCCAACCAATAGAAATCCATAGATAATGATCATGATTTTCATCAAAAATCAAACAGGTTTCTAGTTTTTTTTTGGATGAGCTATTCGCAATTTTGTCTAGCTTCGTTAAGGTATTTTGAATAATTTGGCGATAGTTAGTTAGTTTATCCATTGGACAATTTCCTCTTTTTCGATGTTGACAACTAATAAATCTAATTGGTGTCTTTTAATAACGGCTTGAATAGATTTTCGTTGGAAAAAAGTCTCATAAATTTCATCTTTGATAGCCAGATAGATTTCTTGGTATTCATCTTGTCCTAATTGAATGAGATCACGATAAAAAATATATTGTCCCAAAGCCATTTCAAAGTCTTTGATCATTGAAGGGCCAAGAAAGCTTTTAATTTCAATGATAATTTTACGTTGTCTTTGTTCTTCGGAAATATATTTCTCGATCGCCAGGTCTGGACACAATTCAGCGTCTTCATCGGAAATTTTGGGTCTGAAACCCCGCCGTTCTAGGTTGGCTTTACGTTAGAATTAAAAGGCCAGTCTCGAAAACCAAGTGGACGGCGCAGCACCTTGAAAACTCGGCTTAGGGG
>SFCA01000130.1:0-18692 GCA_007095475.1 Microcystis aeruginosa Ma_QC_C_20070703_M131
TGGTGTCATTAATCTCTAGAGTCAGCGATTCCCTCTGTAGCCATGTTTTTGATGGTTTTCTGCCCGGAAACAAGCTATAATGGTCGAAGGGTCAAATTTGAAAAATTTTGCCTCAAACCCTGTCTGCGTAAGGATTTCAGGAGTTTGTACCCAGTAGTTTATTAGTATTACATTGCTTTAACTCAGGCTCTGTAAGACTTTGAGCCATAGCTAGTATATTTATACAGGGGAAGTTCAGTTATTTGGGCGGTGAGGAAGCGAATCTCTTACCAAAAAATCCGCTGTCTCGATCCCTCCTTAATAGCAAATCGGTTATTGACACAAACGCTGATAAACTGTGGCCAAAGCTTGGACATCACCGACGTTACCCGGGAAAAGAACCACGGGTAAATTAGGAAAGAGGGGATGATCGGCTGCTGTACGGACCATGGAGACACCGGGGAGAATCTGACCGAGTAAACGGGCCGATTGCAGGCTTAAACCCGTACTTAAGACATCATTGGAGGTAATTCCGCCTTTACTGATTAAAAAACTGATATCACTGGGTAAACCCTTAACAATGTCCATTAACAGGGTGGAGACGGCAACCCCAAAATCAAGGCGTTTCTGCACAGAGGCAAAGGTTAACTCTTGCCGACTGGTATAGATCACGGGGGTTTGTTTATTTTTGTGAATAAGCTTGACTTTTTCCAGAGCTTGTGCTAGGAGTTGATCTCGTTGCTCAGGACGATCGCGCAATGCCGTCACATCGATTTCGACTCCGACGGTGTTGGGTTGTTGAAGCAGTTCATCTAATTGTTGGCTAGTTTTTTTGACGTGGGAACCGACGATAATTGCCCCGGCTTCCCCCGTGGGCTTATACTTACCCATAGATTCGGGTGCGATCGGTTGAGTTCCTAAATTAGCCAAAGAAGTTAAAATACTGGCGGCACTACGGAATAAAAATTTTTTTCCCTCCCCTGCGGCGGTTAAAATATCTTCAGCAAAGCGATCGATATCCGCTTGAGTTTCCCCATCTACCACCCCACATTGATTATTTTTGAGCTTTTGCAGTCGTTCTAAACTACCTTGACGGATATCTGCCAGTAAAAATCTCTCTACATCATCTGCTTTAATTTTCCCTTGCGTTTTCTCCTCCACATAATCCGGCAGATAACTATAGTGATAGGCAAAAACCGAATCGCGAGCAAATTCCGTCTCGTGGACGGGAGTGGGAACGCCATCGATGATTAAATAGTGAATACTATCACGGGTGATTCTACCTCCCTCAAAAAAGGCTGGAATCAGGAAATGTGCATCAAAACCGCCCAATTCTTCGGCAATAACATCAGTTTCGATCGGATAATGCCCGCGCAGGGTAGAATCGGAACGACTAACCACCAAAAAATCCTCGATTCCCTCTTTAGTTAAGGCAGTTTTCAGGTTATGACAGACTTCTCGCGTGACAGACTCGGCTTTTTCGGGGGTTAAAGCGCGAGTATTGGTCAAAACAAAGAAAATTGGCGCATTATCTGCCAATCCCAAGCGGAGAGTATCTTCATCCCACCGCATCAATAACAGACAACTATGGACTGTTTGGGAACCTGTCGGGTCGTCATCTAAGACTATAATTTTAGGTCTATTATTACTCATATATTTTTTATCAGGATGGGAGGGACGAAGGAACCAAGAGAATCTGGTTAATAGTTTATCGGGTTCTGGTTCCCCATTAAAGTCGTCCCCTCCCTAAGCAACCGCTATCAATCTTGATCACAATCTGTCCAATATAGGATAAGCTATACCATGATTCATACAGTGACGAAGTTGAGCGCGGGAGACTTCCCTTTGAATACGTTAATCCACCCCACTGCGGTTATCCATCCGTCGGCAAAACTTGATCCCAAGGTTAAAGTTGGTCCCTATGCTGTGATCGGGGCCAATGTGGAAATTGAAGCTGATACAATTATTGATGCCCATGTGGTCATTGAAGGTCCGACCAAAATTGGCAAGGGTAATCATATTTTTTCTGGGGCTGTTATTGGTAATGAACCACAGGATTTAAAGTATAAAGGGGGCGAAAGTACCGTAGAAATTGGTGATTATAACCAAATTCGCGAGTTTGTCACGATTAATCGCGCCACGGATACGGGAGAAGTTACCCAAATTGGCAGTAATAATTTATTAATGGCCTATGTTCACGTTGCCCATAATTGTATTTTGCAAGATAACATTATTATCGCTAATAGTGTCGCCTTGGCTGGTCATGTTCAGATCGAATCAAAAGCAGTTATCGGGGGGGTTTTAGGAGTACATCAATTTGTTCATATTGGCAAAATGGCCATGTTAGGAGGAATGAGTCGTATTGATCGCGATGTTCCCCCTTTTACTTTAGTGGAAGGCAATCCCTGTCGCGTGCGAACTCTTAATTTAGTCGGTTTACAAAGGGCCGGTTTTACCGATGAAGATTTAGCTTTACTCAAAAAAGCTTTTCGGATTATCTATCGTTCTAATATAAATCTTCAGGAGGCTTTAGAACAAGTTTCTCTCTTAACCGATAACCCCCATGTTCAACATCTCTGTCAATTTTTACAATCCTCTACCACGGGAGAAAAACGCCGCGGTTTAATTCCGGGGAAATAATTTATTGATTGAGGAACAGGGAGTGGGGTGATGGGGAAGTGGGGAAGTGGGGAAGTGGGGAGAATAAATAAAAATAATCTCCTGAATCCTATCTCCTATCTCCTATCTCCTGACTCCTGACTCCTGACTCCTATCTCCAGCAATCCTGACTCCTATCTCCTATCTCCAGCAATCCTGTCTCCTGAATTCTTTTATTATCAAATAATTATCCAAATGCGTATATTTATTAGCACGGGTGAGGTATCGGGTGATTTACAGGCAGCCATGCTGATTGAATCCCTTTTTAAACTAGCTAAAATTCAGGAAATTGAGTTAGAAATTTTTGCCCTAGGTGGCGATCGCATGGAATTAGCTGGAGCGAAAATGTTGGGTAAAACCACTCGACTGGCTGCCATGGGATTGATTGAATCTATCCCCTTTATTTTGCCCACTTTACAACTACAAAAACGAGCAAAAGAGTTTTTTAGAGATCATCCCCCTGATATCATTATTTTAATTGATTATGTCGGGGCAAATGTGGCGATCGGTCAGTCGGCTAAAAAAATTATTCCCGATGTCCCAATTATTTATTATATTGCCCCACAGGTGTGGATTTGGTCAGAAGAAAATATCCCCTCAGCTAAACTCAGAGCCACAGCAGAAAAGTTATTTAATACGGAAAAATTAATCGCCATCACGGATAAATTATTGGCAATTTTTCCTGCCGAAGCCCGTTTTTTTGAAACAAAAGGTTTACCGGTAACTTGGGTGGGACATCCTTTAGTTGATCGTATGGCAAATCCTCCCAATCGCCAAGAAATGCGGCAAAAATGGGCAATAAAACCCGAAGAAACGGTAATCGCTTTGTTACCCGCTTCCCGTCAACAGGAGTTTAAATATCTCGTGCCGACGGTGTGCGCTGCTGCCCAAAAATTACAGGAAAAAATACCCGATATTAAGTTTTTAATTCCCGTTCCCTTAGCTTTATACGAACCCAAAATGCGAGAATTAGTGGCGGAATATGGATTAAATGCGGTGATTATGGAACGAGATCAGACTTTAGAAGCAATTGCCGCAGCCGATCTGGCTGTGGCTAAGTCTGGTACAGTTAATCTCGAAATTGCTTTGTTAAATGTGCCGCAGGTGGTGGTTTACCGTTTAAGTGCAGTGACTGCTTGGATTGCCCGCAATATTATGAAGTTTTCTGTACCATTTGTCTCACCAGTCAATTTAGTTTTAATGCGAGAAATTGTTCCCGAATTATTACAAGAGGAAGCTAACCCAGAGAGAATTATGCAGGAATGTCTAGATTTATTATTAAATCAGCAACGTCGCCAAAAAATGTTAGATGAATACGCAGAAACTAAAGCCGGTTTAGGAACAGTAGGCAGTTGCGAGCGAGTGGCACAAGAGGTGTTTAATACTAAATCCAGTTATTAAAAACTGACTATGTATTACCCCTTTTGCCTTTTGCATGAGTAGAAAACGGGTTTCTCCGAGAAACCCGTTTTCTGTGCGTTACTCAACGGATTTAGTATAATTTTACAGTTCAAGTTCCGAAAAACCAGAAAAAAGCGGGGTAATTTGCCACTACCCCACCAAATATTATCAAGGAATTACGATTACTTATAAGCGTCCATACCCTCACAGGAACAAACCAGATTTCTGTCCCCGTAGGCATTATCAACCCGTCCCACTACCGGCCAGAATTTATAATCTTTTAGCCAAGAAAGCGGGTAAGCTGCCTGTTGACGGGAATAGGGACGACTCCAATCATCGGCAGTTAAAACTGCGGCTGTGTGGGGGGCATTTTTCAAGGGATTATCGTGGGGATCCATGCTACCATTAGCGATCGCTTGTACTTCTTGATAGATAGTTAACAAAGCTTCACAAAAACGGTCTAATTCCCCTAAAGATTCGCTTTCCGTGGGTTCCACCATCATTGTACCCGCCACGGGCCAAGAAACCGTCGGCGCGTGGAAACCGAAATCCATCAAGCGTTTTGCCACATCTTCCACCTCGATGCCGGCCTGTTTTTTCAGGGGACGTAAATCGATCACGCACTCGTGGGCAACCGTTCCCGCGCTACCCTTAAATAAAACCGGATAGGCCGACTCCAGACGAAAAGCCAGATAATTAGCGTTCAAAATTGCCACTTCTGTCGCTTTTTTCAAGCCGGCTGCCCCCATCATAGCGATATACATCCAAGAAATCACCAAAATGCTGGCACTACCCCAAGGCGCGGCCGAAATTGCGCCAATCGAGTCCTGATGCTTACCGTTAGCGGTTTCTGGGGATAATTTCGCCAAAACTAGGGAAACATCGGGCAGAAAAGGCACTAAATGGGATTTTACTCCGATTGGTCCCATGCCAGGTCCGCCACCACCGTGGGGAATACAGAAAGTTTTATGGAGATTCAAGTGACAGACATCAGCGCCAAAATCCGCCGGACGACATAAACCCACCTGAGCATTCATATTCGCGCCATCCATATAGACTTGACCACCGTATTGATGAATCAAGGCGCAAATTTCGCTAATTCCCTGTTCAAAAACGCCGTGAGTGGAAGGATACGTCACCATCAAAGCCGCTAGATTATCCTGATGCTTCTGGACCTTAGTTTTTAAGTCATCAATATCAATATTGCCCCGAGAATCGCAATTAACCGCCACTACTTTCATACCACACATAACGGCACTGGCAGGATTAGTCCCGTGAGCGGACTCAGGAATTAAGCAAATCTGACGATGACCTTGACCGCGACTTTCATGGTAGGCTCGGATCACCTGTAAACCGGCATACTCTCCCTGAGAACCGGCGTTCGGTTGTAGGGAAATGCCATCAAACCCGGTAATTTCCCCTAACCAAGTCTCTAACTGTTGAAAGAGCAGTTGATAGCCTTCTGCTTGGTCAATCGGGGCAAAAGGGTGTAATTTGCCGAATTCTGCCCAAGTTACCGGAATCATCTCGGCTACGGCATTGAGTTTCATCGTACAGGAACCGAGGGGAATCATGGAAGTATTTAAGGCTAGATCCTTTGTTTCCAGACGGTGCAGATATCTGAGTAATTCCGTTTCCGAGTGGTAACGATTGAACACCGGTTCGGTAAGATAGGCACTGGTACGGGTTAGATTAGCGGGTAATTCTAGACTAATTTTCTCGACTAATTCCGCCGTGGTAAAGGGTAATTCCTCGGTTGCGGCGAAAATTTGCCATAAATCCCACACATCCCTGAGAGTGGTGGTTTCATCGAGACTAATTCCTAGATTATTCTCATCAAAATAACGCAGATTAATCTTATGGGTTTTTGCCTTGGCGAGGAGATCTTTAACTCCCGTGGATATCGTCACTTTGAGCGTATCGAAGTGCGGTTCTTTCCCCACCTGATAACCCAACTGTTTTAAGCCAGTTGCCAATAAAGCGGTTAATTTCTGCACTCTTTGGGCGATTTTCTTGATTCCTTCCGGTCCGTGATAGACCGCGTACATGGAAGCAATCACCGCCAGTAACACCTGTGCGGTACAAATATTACTGGTGGCTTTATCCCGGCGGATATGTTGTTCCCGGGTTTGCAAAGCTAAACGCAGTGCGGGTTTACCCTGACTATCCTTCGATACCCCGACAATGCGCCCCGGAATACTGCGTTTATAGACATCTTTGGTGGCAAAATAGGCGGCATGGGGACCCCCATAACCCAAGGGAACCCCAAAGCGTTGACTGCTACCCACGGCAATATCAGCCCCCAATTCGCCGGGGGGAGTCAACAGGGCTAAACTGAGAATATCGGCGGCAACGGTGACTAAGGCCCCATTTTCCTGCGCTTTGCTGATAAATTCCCGATAGTCATAAATTAGGCCATCGGTGGCTGGATATTGTAATAATGCGCCAAAAATCGGCGTTTGGAAGTCAAAGAGACGATGATCCTCGATAATAATGTCAATACCTAAAGGAATCGCTCTGGTTTTAACAACTTCAATCGTTTGGGGATGGCAACTACTAGAGATAAAGAAAGCATTGGCTTTAGTTTTACACAGTCCGTAACTCATGCTCATCGCTTCTGCGGCTGCTGTTCCTTCATCGAGGAGGGAAGCGTTAGCAATTTCCAGACCGGTTAAGCTAGTGATGAGAGTTTGGAAGTTTAAGAGAGCTTCTAAGCGTCCTTGGGCGATTTCCGCTTGATAGGGAGTATAGGCGGTGTACCAACCCGGATTTTCTAAGATGTTGCGGAGAATTACCGGCGGGGTGATACAGTCATGGTAGCCCATGCCAATAAAGGAGCGAAATACCTGATTTTTCGAGGCAATAGCTTTTAATTGGGCAAGAGCGGCGTATTCACTCAAGGCAGGTGGTAGATTAAGGCTTTTTTGTAAACGAATTCCTGACGGGACAGTTTTAGCGATTAATTCCTCCACGGTAGCAACACCCAAAACCGCCAGCATTTTCTCGATTTCCGTCTCCGTCGGCCCAATATGACGGTTAACAAAGCTATCGGTGCAGTCTAGCAGGTCTTGCAGGTCAGCAGGAGCGAATTCCTCGGTTTTCTCGGCCGTAATTGACCTATTTAGCATATTAATCTCGGTTTCAACAATTACAAAAGTGCTGCGTTTCATCGCTAGGGGTGATTTTAACGCAACTGGTAAAATTTTTGTAATATTTCAAGTCAGCAAGATCAAGCCTAAGCTAATTTGCTATCGAAAGTATGCACAAAATTAACCCCACTACTGCTTCGTCACCAAAAACCAACCAGAATCCGTAGTTCCGATCGCCTTTAATCCTTCTAAATCAGTAGCTTCTTTGGTTTGACGATCGATAATTAGGTAAGGTTGCTTGTGACTTTGCCAATGATTGATTAATTCTTCAGCAGCAAGGGGAAAAACCCGACGACCACTATAAAAATTTAACGAGGGGCGCTCGTAGGCAAAAGCAATATAAACAGGGTGATCGGCCGGCACATATTTCTGCACTAAACTCGCCACCGGTTTGACGGAGAAATTCTCATTTAATTCCCAGATCCACAGGGGAGAATTAACAAAAATAAACAAAGAAACCAACATTCCCCAGAGTAAAACCACGATGAATTGTTCCGAGCGCCGGGCTAACAAAATCGCCGTTGTCACCATGGTCAGGGAAAGTGACAATAAGGTTAAAAGAATTAAAGGATGGAGAGGTTCAATAGGGGCAAAATTACCTGGAAAATAGGCTATTAAAGCTAATAAACCCGCCCCAACGCCAATAATACCCAGAATAATTGACCAGATTGGATTATAGGGGCGATCGATGGGAAGATTACCCACTTGCGCCAAGGCATAACCGGCCGCTAAAGCCAAGGCCGGGTAGATCGGCAGAATATACCAAGGCAACTTGGTGGCCATTACCGAAACCACCGGCAGATAAACACCCGTCCAAACTAACAGTAACTTCGCCCAACTGTAGAGATATTCCTGACGAGCTAAACGTAATCCCCAAACCGAGAAAATTAACCAAGGCCAACTATATTTAAGAATTTCCAGCAGATAATACCAAAACGGGCCGCGATGATTGTCCAGATCGTCACTAACTCGCTTTAACTGTTGAACAAAAAGGGAATCGAGAAACTCCCGCTCGTAGTGCCAAAATTGGGCGGTGTACCAGGCAAAAGCGGGAGTTGCTCCCAATAACCAACCCGACCAAAAATAAGCAGAAGTTAATAACCGGGGGGTATCCCAGAGCAGAAAAATCAAGCCGATACCCGCCAATAATAGCCCCATAATACCCTTAGTCAGACAAAGGAGGGCAAATCCTAACCCCGCTCCCAGAGACCAGCGTAAATCGCGCCGTGAGCGCAGTAAACCAACAAACATCAGGATTTCAAAACATAATACCGCTCCATCCAACATGGCTAAACGGCCATGGCGCACCACCGGCAAAAAAGTTAAATAGATCAAGGCCGACAGTAAAGCTGGCAAACGAGCGGGAAAAATTTCTCGACCGAGAAGATAAAGAAGCGGCACCGATAAAGCTGTAAAAAAAGCAGGAATTAGTCTAGTATTGGCCTCATTGATGCCCCAAAAATGGTAGGTTAGACCAATCAAACTATGAATCAACGGCGGTTTATTCAGGTAGGGATCACCCCAAAGACTGGGAAATAAGCAGCGCAATTGTTCCAGTGGGGTTTGGCTAATTTCTTTAGCCACCTGAGCGATGGTCGCTTCATCCCAATCCCGCAAGGGTAAATTACCTAATCCCACTAGATAGATAATTAAGGCCGCTATTAATAATCCCAGTAAACACAGAAATTCTTTAAAATTTTCTCTCTGACGCAATTTATAGCTAGAATATCCCCAAGTAAATTTTTGACGGTTCATAAGCTAGGGCAGTAAACAGTTAACTGATTATGTATTGGTATAATGGCGAATTAATCGACGATGAGCGAATAAGTCTGGGTATTGATGACGTGGGGTTGCTTTATGGAGCCACAATATTTACTACCCTGCGTATCTATCAACAAAGCTTAGATCATCCCCTAACCCATTGGCAAGAACATCTCAAACGTCTGCACTCTAGTTTACAAGTTTTCCAATGGTCTGATCCCGATTGGCAGCGAATTCGCCAAGGAGCCGAAAAATTATCCCTATTCTATCCTGTCCTGAGAATCACAATTTTTCCCGATGGACGGGAGTGGATTAAAGGCAGATTTCTCCCCGAAGATTTAAACATGAGACAAGAGCAGGGAATTATTGGCTGGGTAATAGATAATCCCGCTTGGCAACGGGTTTTAGGAGAACATAAAACTGGTAATTATTTAACCCCTTGGTTAGCGTCACAAACTGCTCAAAAAAAAGGGGCAAAAGAGGCGATATTAGTCGATCGAGTCGGGAATTGGTTAGAAACTAGCACGGGCAATTTATGGGGATGGAAAGATAATTGCTGGTACAGTCCCCTGCTTACTGCTGATATTTTACCCGGAATCGGGCGCTCGGCTTTGATCGGCTGGTTAAAAAAACAAAATATTTCCCTGCAAGAAAATCTCTGGACCCCTGAATTTGTCGGAACTTTACAAGCGATCGCCTATAGTAATTCCCTGGTGGAAATTATCCCTTTCAATTCTATTCTTGGCTGGGATCTAGAGATAAATACAGCTATTTATCGGCAAGTTTTACCGGATTTACAGCAATATTTTTCCAGTCAATTTGAGAATAAATAAGGGTGTGTACTAGAGGCTAACACACCCAAAATCCAGAAATAATGCCGCTTAAGCTTTAAAATTCTCGCTCGGAATTAGCCTCACTATCGCGTTTAGAACCAAGTAAATCTAATTGATCGACGAGAATCACCGGTTTAGAACGAGCTAATCCCGTGTTTTTATCATTCCAGGTATCCATTTTCAAAGAACCTTTAATCCCGATTAACCCGCCTTTTTTTACATAATTAGCGGCCACTTCCGCCGTTTTGCCCCAAATTTCCAGATCGAACCAATCCGGCTGATCGCTATTTTTCGAGCGACGATTAACCGCTAAAGTGAAAGTACATAAAACCTTACCCGACTCGAAATACTTGGTTTCCGGGTCTTTCCCTGCTCGTCCCACCAAATGAACCAGATTTAAACTCATGGTCTTAAATCCTCAATTTAGTACAATAGTATGTTTATTTTAGCCCGAAACCTTGGCCTTGACCGGTGGGCAGCCAGAAAATTAGGCCAAAGACCTGCGTAAATCTGGAGAGAAAGAAGCGATAATTAACTAGACTTGAGAAACAAAACGTAATAGAATCCAAGTCGATTCGATCGAAAGTCTAGCTATAGCAATGTTGTTATCAGAACAGGAGTGAAAAACAAGTGGGTTTTTTTAGAGGTCTAGCCTTATCAAGAGACATAGGTATAGACTTGGGGACAGCAAACACCCTCGTTTATGTGTCAGGGAAAGGCATCGTTTTAGAGGAACCATCGGTAGTGGCGATCGATCAGGATCGTAACCTGGTCGCTGTTGGGGAGGAGGCCAAAAAAATGCTCGGTCGGACTCCCGGCCATGTCACCGCTCTGCGACCCCTGCGCGATGGGGTAATCGCCGATTTTTACAGTTGCGAGATCATGTTGGCGGAATTCATCAAACGAGCGCTCGATGGCACGATTGGCAATCCCCGCATGGTAATCGGTGTTCCCAGTGGCATTACTGGAGTAGAGAGACGTGCGGTGGTGGATGCGGCCAAAAATGCCGGTTCGCGAGAAGTGGGGTTAATTGATGAACCGGTTGCTGCGGCCTTGGGTGCTGGTTTACCCGTCTCGGAAGCGACGGGAAATATGATCATCGATATCGGTGGTGGCACCACGGAAGTGGCGATTCTCAGTCTCGATGGGACAGTGATCAGCGAATCCGTCCGTGTGGCCGGGGATGAACTCACGGAAGCAATTATCGCTTATCTAAAAAAAGTCCATAACCTGATTATCGGGGAACGCACGGCCGAAGATATTAAAATTCGCCTTGGTTCCGCTTATCCCTCCCCCGAAGATGAATTTCCTCCTCTGGAAGTGCGGGGATTGCATCTTATGTCCGGTTTACCCCGCACCGTGACGATCAAAGCGGAAGAAGTGCGGGAAAGTATGGATGAGCCACTTTCCGTGATCGTTGATGCGATCAAACGTACCCTAGAAAAAACTCCCCCCGAATTGGCCGCCGATATTATCGATCGCGGCATCATGTTAGCGGGAGGGGGTGCTTTATTACGGGGACTCGATCGCCTAGTCAGTCACGAAACCGGTATCGTTACCCATATCGCTGAAGATCCCCTGCGCTGTGTGGTCAAAGGCACGGGAGAAGTGTTAAAAAATCAGAAACTCTTTGAGCGGATCGTTAATGAAACAACTCGCAATGTCTAAAGGTCACTAGGATCGGTTAGCGGAAAAATGGACGGATTCTCACTCTACACAGCCAAGAGGTTTTTAATCGCTCATGTATTCAGCACGACGAAAATGGACACAGCAGGGATGGCGACTTTTTCTGCTCGCTGCCGCTCTGGGGGTAGCTTGGTACATTCGCACCTATCAAAGTGGGGCGATTTTAGAATTGTATGGTTTATTAACTCGTCCTTTTCAGGGAGAGGAAACTAATCTGCAAGAGCAACTTCTGGCCGATCAACGGGTGCGAGAATTACAAAATCGTTTAAGTGAAGTCGAATATCAAAATCAACAATTAAAAAAACAGCTTGGTTATTATCAAACCCAGAAAAAACCCCTGATTTCTGCCCCAATTATTGGCCGCAGCGCTGATGATTGGTGGCAACAGGTAATTATTGGTCGGGGTAGCGCCGATGGTGTGGAAGTGGGTGCTTCGGTGACGGGAATTGGCGGTTTAGTGGGACGGATTACGGAAGTTACTCCCCACACCAGCAAGGTTTTATTGGTCAGTAATTCCCAAAGTCGCATCGGAGCAACGGTGAATCGTAGTCGGTCCATGGGTTTAATTCAAGGTCAGAATTCCCAGGTCGCCACCCTGCGCTTTTTTGAAAAAGCTCCCGATGTCACACCGGGAGATGTGGTGACAACTTCGGCTTTTAGTAGTCTTTTTTCGCCGGGGTTGCCCATCGGTCGCATAATTTCCCTTAATTTACCGGAAAATCCCGCCCCTACCGCCAAAATTGAATTTACCGCCACCGTGGACAATCTCGAATGGGTGTTCGTTCACCCGCAACCCCAGCAGTGAGAGGGGGAATTATGCTGAAATTAAGCCGTTTATCAGCCCGTTATCGTTTTGTACTGAATATTTTAGTCACTATCGCTTCGCTGCTTCTCTGTGCTTTTCTTTCCTTAATGCGGCTGCCCGGGATGGAGATTTTAGGCATCGCTCCCAATTGGTTACTGATTTGGTTGGTTAGTTGGAGTCTCAATCGCTCTTGTCTCGATAGTGTGGTGGCCGGATTAGCGATCGGCGCTATTCAAGATAGTCTTACCTCTAATTATCCTTCCCATATTATGGTTTTTGGTCTGATCGGCTTCCTCACTTCCCGTTTACACCGACAACGTTATCTCAAAGAAGAATTGATCGCCGTGGTCTTAATTGTCTTTGTTATGACTCTGATTGCCGATGGTGCGATCGCTTTTCAATACTATCTACAAGGAGGCAAAAATCTCGCTGAGCTTTGGCTCGATTATCAACGCATTGGCCTCACTTCTGCTCTGCTTAGTAGTCTCTGGACTCCCCTCGTCTATTACCCTCTCCAGCAATGGTGGCGACAATTTAGCGATCTTTAAAGAGTCAGCTTTTTCAGTTATCAGTTATCAGTTATCAGATTTGAGTTTTCAGTTCACTAATTACTGATTACTGATTACTGTTCACTGATTACTCACCCTCACCCGCTCAACTAACATGAAATACAAACAAAAACTTAGTCAATTTTTTCATAATCTTGCTAATAAATTAGAGAATTCCGAGCAACCCCCTAAAGTCGATCCTATCGATTCCAAATCTGCGCCAGTTGCCCCAGAAAAGCCAGTAGAAGCCGCTTACGAAGAAAAAAAGGTTAATTTGGTCTCCCGAACCAGTAGCAAGGCTCTAGAGACATTAAAACCCTTAAAGAACAAAATTACTACTCTGATTGGCAATTCCCCCTTACCGCAATGGCGACAACATCCCCGCTTTGGGTTGTACTTGGGAGTAGGATTAGGGGTGACAGGGGGCATTTTGGGGGTAGGTTGGGGCATTTATCGCCTTGAAACCTCTCTACCGCAAAACATCGCCGATATACAAACCTATACTCGTCCTGGCACCCTAACTATTCAAGCCGCTAATGGGGAAATCCTCAAGCAAAATGGCCCTAGCACCTACGAAACCGTGAAGATTGCTCAAGTTCCCCCACTGGTACAGGAGGCCTTTATCGCTAGTGAAGACCGCCGTTTTCGTGAACACGGGGGAGTGGATGGTCAGGGTATTGCTCGCGCTCTCTTTTCTAACCTGAGAGCCGGGGGAGTGGTAGAAGGAGGCAGCACCATCACCCAACAATTGGCCCGAATTGTCTTTTTATCCCAAGAAAGGAGTTTTGATCGCAAATTACGGGAAATGCGTATCGCTCAGAAAATAGAAGATAAATATACAAAAGACCAGATTTTAGAGCGTTATTTTCACCTAGTTTATCTCGGTTCCGGGGCCTACGGTCTGGCCGATGCCGCTTGGTTATATTTCAGTAAACCCGTCGATAAATTAACCCTAGCCGAAGCTGCCACCCTTGCCGGCATTGTTCCCGCTCCTAGTCTCTATTCTCCCCTCGAAAACCCTAAATCTGCCCTAGAACGGCGTAATATCGTCCTCAAAACTATGGCCGAGGTGGGATTTATTACTAACGCTCAAGCAGAACTGGCGATCGCATCTCCCCTGGGCCTTAAAACCAGTCCCCTAAAACGTCTGCAACGGCAAGCGGCCTATTTTACCGATTATGTGGAAAAAGAACTGCCGCAACTGGTTCCCGCTAAAACCCTAGAAGCGGGGGGATTGGTGGTAAAAACTACCCTTAATCCTCGTTGGCAAGGCGAAGCGGAGGAAGTGGTAGAAAGAGCGGTTTCTCGTTATGGCCAGTGGCAGAACTTCCAACAGGCGGCTTTAGTGGCAATTGACCCCAAAAATGGACAAATTAAGGCTATGGTCGGAGGAATTGACCACGATAAGCATCAATTCAATCGGGTGACACAGGCAAAACGTCAGCCGGGATCTACTTTTAAACCTTTTGTCTATGCGGCGGCGATTGCGGCGGGGAAATCCCCCTATTCTAGTTATAAAGATGCACAGTATGTGGTGGATGGTTATAAACCAGAAAACTACGGCGATAAGTATAGCGGCCGCGAGGTGTCCATGCGCGATGCTTTGACTTCTTCCCTGAATGTGGTGGCAGTTCAGGTGTTAGTGGCTGTGGGTTGGAATCCGGTGATTAAATTAGCTCAAGATATGGGGATCCAGTCGAAACTTTTACCCACTTATTCTTTGGCTTTGGGTGCTTCGGAAGTCAATCTTTTAGAATTGACCAGCGCCTACGGGACTTTTGCCAATAATGGTGTGCATCAACCAGTTTACGGTATTAATCAGGTACTCGATCGTCATGGTAAGGTAATTTATCAAGCCAATTTTAAACCGAAAACTGCTCTGAATAAAAACACGGCAGCGACGATGACTTGGATGCTGCAGGATGTGGTTAATTCGGGAACGGGAACCCCCGCACAAATTGGTCGTCCGGTGGCGGGAAAAACCGGCACTTCTGATAAGGCTCGCGACCTTTGGTTTGTCGGTTATATTCCCCAATTAGTCACGGGAATTTGGCTCGGTAATGACAATAATCAACCCACCAATGGAGCCAGTACCATGTCCGCTTGGATGTGGCGACAATTTATGTTAGAAGCAATTAAGGATATTCCCTATCAAGGTTTCCCAGAACCGAATTTAGGCAAACGTCCAGTGACAGTAAAAGCGGAACCAATTAAACCCCGACGTACCTACTTTACCCAAACTACTAACAATCGTTTAGCCAGCAGCGATGAGGGTTCCCCCAGCGAAGGACCCATCCGCAGACGGCGACGGGTTCGGGTAAGTCGCGAGCAAACTATCGTTCGTTCTAATACTAGCGAACCCAGCCAACGCCGTTCTAGTCGTCGGCGTACTAGAGTCGCTCCTACCAGCGCCGCTGCTCCTAGTCCTCAAAATACGGCCCCCGCGGCAGCCGAACCGATTACCGTTCCCGTCAATGTGGCGGCCCCCGAAACTCGTTCGGTTCCCCTAGAGGTAACTCCTCCCCCCGATGTGGCTCCCCCCGCACCCCCGGCAGAAAGACGCTGAATCGGCAAAAAAAACCGCAGGATTTGCGGGAGTTTTCTTTGCCAAACTGCTCGGTCAAATCTTGGAAAACCATCGGATTTCTCGCACCGCTATAATACTAAATCCGTTGAGTATAGGCTACATATCAGGAGAGGCACTCCTGCAAAAGGGGGAATAAATAATCGGTTTTTAATAACTCGATTCAGTAGAATAACTAAAAAGCTTGTTTAATGCCGATGACCAGTCTTATTTCCCCCGCTACCATCTCCTCAACTCGTTTAAGTCTCAGCTATCAAGTGGCTATGTCGGAACCGACTTCACACCTCTTTGAAGTCACTCTACAGATTACCGGTTGGCAAGCTCCGATTTTAAACCTAAAAATGCCGGTTTGGACTCCCGGTTCCTATCTAGTGCGGGAATACTCCCGTTTAGTCCAAGATTTTCAAGCTGTTAACCTCAACAGTCGCAAAGTTGCTAAAAATCACTGGCAGATTGACACCGGTAATAGTTCAGAAATAACAGTCAAATATCGCGTTTTTGCCCACGATTTAACCGTCAGAACCAACCATCTCGATGATACTCATGGTTACTTCAACGGGGCTGCTTTATTTCTCTATATCCCCGATTATCAAAAACATCCCCTCACCCTGACAATTATCCCCCCCCATGGCGATTGGCGCGTTACCACTGCCTTAAAATCTTTACCCGGACAGAAAAACACCTTTCACGTCCCCGATTTCGATACCCTAGTGGACAGTCCTGTGGAGGTGGGGATTCATCAGTTATACGATTTTGTCGTCGAGGGAAAACCCCATCAATTAGCTATCTGGGGACGGGGAAACGCCAATCCTAGTCAAATTATCGCCGATACCACTAAAATTATTCAAACCGAGTCGGCTATGTTCGGTGGACTCCCTTATGACAATTATCTCTTTTTGCTACATCTTTCGGCAGCCGGTTACGGGGGACTAGAACATAAAAATTCCTGTACCCTTAACTATATGCGTTTGGGATTACGAGATAAGGATAAATATCATCGTTTTCTGCAATTAGTCGCCCATGAGTTCTTTCATCTCTGGAATATCAAGCGTATTCGCCCAAAAGCTTTAGAAAGCTTCGATTATGATGCAGAAAATTATACGTTTTCCCTCTGGTTTGCCGAAGGAACCACCAGTTATTACGATATGATAATCCCTCTACGGGCGGGAATATACGATAGTAAGACTTTTTTAGAGCTTTTAAGCAAGGAAATCAGCCGTTATCTCAATATACCCGGTCGTCTTATCCAACCGCTAGGCGAATCGAGTTTCGATGCTTGGATAAAACTCTATCGACGGGATAGCAATAGCGATAATAGTCAAATTTCCTACTATCTCAAGGGGGAATTATTGTCGCTGCTTCTCGATTTACTAATTCGCACCCACACCGATAACCGTCGTTCCCTCGATGATGTTTTACGCTCGATGTGGCAACATTTCGGTAAAGAGGAGATTGGTTATACCGATGGCGAATTGCAGGCAATTCTCGAATCGGCCGCGGGAGTGGATTTAAGCGACTTCTACCAGCGTTATATCGACGGTTTGGCAGAATTACCCTTTAATGAATATCTTGAACCTTTTGGACTCTATCTGCGCGGTGTTGGCAATGGGGAGACGATACCTTATCTGGGAATGCGGGTACAGAGTGAAGCGGGTAAAGAAATGATTAAATTTGTCGAGATGGGTTCCCCTTGCCAAAAAGCGGGAATTAATGCTGATGATGAGTTATTGGCTATCGATGGATTGCGGGTGACGGCGGAACAGTTAAACGAAAGATTAAAAGACTACCGCGCAGGTGATATTATTCAGATCACAGTCTTTCATCTCGATGAATTGCGAACCCTTGCTGTTCCACTGGCCACCCCGCAGACGATTCGCTATGAAATTATCAGGGTAGAAAATCCTTCTAATAGCCAGAAACAAAATTTTTCTGCATGGGTAAATCCCGTTTAGTTCTTGGTTAAATCAACAAAAAAATGTCTATTACCGAAATTCCTTTCCTTCCTCTCGCCTATTTTGAGAATAAATTTATCCCTTTTAGTGAGGCAAAATTATCCGTTGCTACCCACGCACTACACTACGGAACTGCCGCTTTTGGGGGTTTACGAGGTACTCCCGACCCTAGCAATCCGGGACAGATATTATTATTTAGATTAGAACGTCATTGTCAGCGTTTAAGTCAAAGTGCTAAGTTTCTTAATTATGAGATTCCTGCCGATAAAATCTATCAAATAATTATCGATTTTGTCAAAAATAATCAGTGTCATCGACCTTTTTATATTCGTCCCCTTGTCTATAGTTCCGGGTTGGGAATTGCCCCGCGATTGCATGGTATCGAGAAGGATTTTCTAGTCTATGGTCTAGAAATGGATGATTATTTAGCAGCCGATGGGGTTAACTGTCGGATTAGTTCTTGGTATCGTCAAGAGGATAGAAGTTTCCCGTTGCGAGGTAAAATTAGCGCCGCTTATATCACTTCTGCTTTGGCAAAAACGGAAGCGGTAGAATCGGGGTTTGATGAGGCAATTTTGATGAATTCTCAGGGGAAAGTCTGTGAAGCGACGGGAATGAATATTTTTATCATCAGAAATGGTCAGCTAATTACTCCTAGTTTTGACCAAGATATCCTAGAGGGTATTACTAGAGATAGTGTTTTAACTATCGCGCGGAATTTAGGTATTCCAGTGATTGAAAGACCTGTAGATAAGACGGAGTTATTTATCGCTGATGAGGTGTTTTTAAGTGGCACTGCGGCGAAAATTACTCCGATTAAAAAGATTGAAACTTTTTCTTTACCCGCAGCTAAACCGATTACTTATCAGTTAAAAGAAAAGTTAAGTTCTATCGTTCTCAATCAGGAACCAAAGTATCAAGATTGGATTACTAAAGTTCCTTTGTAGTTAGGGCTTGCTGAAAATTACTGGAAGCCTTACTAGAAAAGGTTTTTGGCACTTTTTTAACCCAAAAAGTGCTAGAAACAAACGTTGAGAAATCGATCCGAGGGACTCAAAACAGCATTTTCTTGGTGCTTGAGCTATGCCCTGAGATGTAGATTTTTATATAATAAAAAAAGATTTAGTATAGAGGTAAAATTAATGGCTGAAACCCTATAGGAAAAAGACTATGTAGCCTGGCTGCAAGACCAGGCAGAAAAACTGCGATCGCCTAATCGCAATACTTTAGATTGGCAAACTTTAGCCGAGGAATTAGAGGAAATGGTTGATGAACGCAAATACAAAGCAGAAAGCTTTCTTATTCAACTCCTCAGTCACCTGCTACTTTACGCCTA
>SFCA01000131.1:0-3516 GCA_007095475.1 Microcystis aeruginosa Ma_QC_C_20070703_M131
AGTCGGAATTTCAAGCTTGGGGAGAAACTGTAAGACTCTTTGGTACTTGTACCCAAAAGCGGGTTTCTATGAATCAAGAATCCCCCGTTACAGCGTCAGCTTGACGGCGGGAGTGTCAAAAGTCTTCTTCTACCAAAGCCTCGACCCGTCCTGTTTTAACCGCATCCACCAAAGCGGCGTGATCTCGTTCTGTCTGATCGGCATAAGCGATCGCAAATTCGCCCAGGGCTAGATCGAACTGATCTCCTTTCCCCAAATAACCGCTAATAGTGGCCGCGTCTCCAGATTTAGCGTGAGCGCGGGCCAGAGTCCAGCCGCAGAACTCGGCGTAGCGTTGCAGTTGGACGGCCGATACTCCCTCAATGGGTAGAGAAAACTTCATATCCCGCAGTTGCCGTAAATAGAAGTTGTTGCCCCGTCTTCCCCGGGTCCAGCCTAAAAATATGTCGCTAGAGGATTGCATCAATCTCTGGCCTGTAACTACCCGTTGTCCCTGATTTTCGTACTGGCTCTTGGCGGTATAGGGTTCCAGAACCGAAGGGCAAGCCTCCTTAACTTGTAGGATGAGGGGATGGTTATCTTCCGAGAACAATAGGGCGATATAACATCTGGTGCCGACACTGCCAATGCCCACCACTTTCAGGGCAAAGTCCTCTAACTGGTAGCGATCAAAGAGGACCCGGCGTTCCTCCGGCAGGGATTGGCGATAGTCTTCCAGACCCTCGCGCACGAGAGTCTCCCAATCCGGTTCGTTGACATGGTAGAGAATGGGCGGCTGATCGACAAAGCGATTGCGTCCGCCGGTTTGGGTGACGATCTTGGGGTAGAGATGTTCGATGATGCGCTCGCGGGCTTTTGCCATCATCTGTTCCCGCAACTTCCGCGTCTTTTCGTCGGGAGCCATCTCGATCGCCTGTTCTGCTCCTATGCGCGTGTACCATACCTCTAAGGGACTGAGGCGAGAATATTCCCGCAGGTGTTCTCGATAGGAACGAGCGCAATCGATCGCCGCTGCCTTCGATTCTTGATCGGATAGATCGCTATCCCTGCCGGCGATGACAAAACTGACCACGAGACGCTTGAGATCCCATTCCCAAGGCGCGGGCAGGGTTTCGTCGAAATCGTTAATATCGAAGACTAAATTGCGTTCGGGGGTGGCAAAAAATCCGAAGTTCAAGAGGTGGCAATCCCCGCAGGCCTGCACGATAATGTCAGTTTTGGGAGTGGTGGCCAGATCG
This sequence comes from Microcystis aeruginosa Ma_QC_C_20070703_M131, assembly GCA_007095475.1. Taxonomy (GTDB): domain Bacteria; phylum Cyanobacteriota; class Cyanobacteriia; order Cyanobacteriales; family Microcystaceae; genus Microcystis; species Microcystis aeruginosa_I. The sequence continues at coordinate 1,239 of SFCA01000131.1, forward strand.
TAGGCCATCAAAGCAGCGGAACCGCGCAGGAAGGTAAAGGGACTCCGCAACATTCGTCCGTAGCGGATGGGAATCAATTCCTGTAATCGCCCTCGATTTGATGCTTCGATGATCTCGATCGGCTCTCGACCAGCTGCGGGGGGTTGCCAGATAGCGTGGACAGAACGCGGCAATCGCTCCCGCAGGGATTTACCGATCTGGATGCGTTCTTCCCGTGAACGGAATCGAGCTTGAGAAGGTGAGCGGATCGGGGTTTCTATTTGGTGGTTCATAGCGACTTTTTCCCCTGAATGAGATCAAATCCTTTGCTGTTAGATGGGAAATAGATATGTCAAGACTGATGGTTCCCCTTCTGGGATAACTTTCTAACATTTCCTCCTGTAGAGATAGCTTTTGATGCTCGGTTCAACAATTAATCTTCACTCGTTTTTTATCTGGGGAAGATCAACATTATCGATGACACATTTTTTTCTGAAATGGCTATCGATTAAATTTGCTTAACTTTTAGCCCAATGGCAGCTCTACTATTTCGATTGTATCTTGCTCAAAAATTGCTGGTGGAATGGTCGTAACAAAATTTTATCTAATGGTCAGCCTTGAGCCGGGGCTAAAATCTCGCTCTTTTGTGGGGAAAAGGGGGGTATATTCCAGGTTAAAGCTGAAAATTTTCCCCTTGCCCCAGTTCTGGAGGAAGTTTTCTGTTTATTTTTTTGGGTAATGATTCGGTATTATTAGTTTAGGTCTGTGAACTGAGAATTTTCCCCTAGATTGCCTAGAAATGAGCGGTAAAAGTGTCAATCTTGAGAAGGGGATGATGGGGGTGAGTTACGATGATGAAACGCTTTGATCGCTTTTTCTAGAGTTGGATAAATAGGTTCGGTCGAGATCGTCGTAGTTTCTACAATGAAGGTTTTTCGTCAAAACATTGGGGAATGTAAAAATATATAAAAGTATACGAATATGTGCGGAATGTCGGTTACAATGTGGGTGGTCACTGGCCTCGACGCACAATGGAGACATAAACCCTAACACCAAAGTTGGCGGCACGACCTCGCCACGGGGGAGAAAAATCGGTAGACCGGGAAAAAAGATCAGGCATGGGCAGTCCAACTCTTGGCTCTTTTGGTTTCTGTGTGGAAACGAGGTCTATACTGATAGTTTCTTCCACAAAATAGTCCTAAAAGTCTTGCCCAGTAGTCCAGTAGGGTGCGATCTTCGATAGCGTAACGCACCCTACAAGATCAAGCAATCGCACTGAAAAATAAGTTAAGTGGGGAGCTTCCCAAAAGATTGTTTTTGATGACAATATTGGCATAGAATATAGCGATACGCAATTGAGTGAGATACAGGCAAAGCCTTGCTTAGACTGGTTTGTAGTCCGTGATAATGTACCTCATACGACTGCGAACCGTTATAACCTGATCAAATAATCTGTAGGTTGGGTTGAACGATAGTGAAACCCAAACAGATAGATGTAGATGATCAGATAGTCAAACCCAACAGATAGTATTAAGACATCCTGGGGATGATGTTGGGTTTCGTTCCTCAACCCACCTATAAAATCTACTATAATCAAGACAAAAGTTGATCAAATAGGTAATTCTCCAATGAATTATAAGATTGAAATAGAACAAGAACAAGATGGACGATATATTGCTGAAATCGTCGAACTTCCGGGAGTTTTAGTTTATGGCAATAGTCAACAGGAAGCTATTTCTAAAGTTCAAGCCCTTGCTTTGCGTGTCTTAGCTGATCAACTTGAACAGGGAGAACTTCCAGAAAATCACCTAAATTTATCATTTGTTGCTCTATGAGTCAATGGTCATCAACCAAAGCCAAGCAAGTTTTAAAAGCATTAAAAAGCATAGGTTGGAAAATTAAACGACAGACAGGCTCTCATAAAATTTTAGAAAGGTCTGGCTGGAATGATGTCATTTTTGCTTTCCATAATGGCGATGAAATTGGTCCCAAAATGTTAGCAAGGATTGGTAAATTAACAGGATTAACTCCAGATGATCTCTAAGTATTATAATCATAACGCACCAATTTAATGATAAAGTGGGTGCGTGGGGTGCGGATTGTTAATTTGTTTTTTGATCAGAGATTATCGCCGCCTAACGCACCCTACAAGATCAGGCGATTGCGCTGATCAAATAATCCGTAGCGACTGTCTTGATTGTCAAGGGGTAACTCAAAAAACAATCAAGGAGTTGCTGTCGAACCTAAAATCTCAAGCCAGAAAAAAGCGCAGCAAAAACTAAGTCGCTCAGGTTAAACC
>SFCA01000132.1:0-16842 GCA_007095475.1 Microcystis aeruginosa Ma_QC_C_20070703_M131
CTTTCTTGCTTTTCGTACCAAGCTTGTGTTCGTTCGTGGAGAGCTTTGTTGTAAACTAATCTTACACAGCCCAATGTGCGCCGCAATAGCGACTCTTGTGTTGGTGTGGGGTAAAATCGGTAAGAATAGGCTTTTTCCATGTCTCATATTTTAGCATATATTTCGTAAATGTGCTAAGATTTAACAGCAAAGCCGCCGTAAAACGGCGGGGTTTCAGACCCAAATTTTCGATGACAGTCAAAAATCTCCAGTATGCTTATTTTCCCGGTTGTGTCGCCCAAGGTGCCTGTCGGGAACTATATTTATCCACGGCAGCCCTGACGGAAGCTTTGGGGATTAATTTAGTCGAACTCAAAAAAGCTGCCTGTTGTGGTTCGGGAACCTATAAGGAAGATTCGCAGCTGTTGGAAGATGCCGTCAATGCGCGCAATATTGCCCTAGCGGAAGCCCTCAATTTACCCCTGTTGACTCACTGTAGCACCTGTCAAGGAGTGATCGGTCATGTGGATGAGCGCTTGAAGGAAGCAAAGCATAATAATCCCAATTATGTTGAGGAAGTTAATAATTATTTACAGAAAGAACATTGTTCCCCCTACCAAGGTACGACGACGGTTAAGCACCTACTCTGGGCAATTGTCGGCGATTATGGCTTAGATAATTTGGCAGCCAAGGTGATTCGTCCCTTATCAGGCTTAAATTGTGCCGGTTTTTATGGTTGTTATCTCCTGCGGGCCCAGGATACTCTCCCCTACGATAATCCCTTTCAGCCGGAATCCCTAGAAAATGTCTTTCGGACCGTGGGAGCAAATCCGATTTATTATCAAGGACGCACTCAATGCTGTGGTTGGCCCCTGTCCAGTTATGCCACCACCCAATCCTTCCAAATGGCAGGAAAACACATTTTAGAGGCGATGGCAGCGGGGGCCGATTGTTTAGTTACCCCTTGTCCTTTATGCCATCTTAATCTTGATTCCCGACAACCGGAAGTGGCAAAAGCGATCAATCGAAGTTTAGGTTTACCTGTATTACATTTTTCCCAATTAGTCGCCTTAGCGGTGGGAGTGAGTCCCGATCGTTTAGGATTAGATCGACACATCGTTTCAACGAAATCCCTGTTAAAGAAATTGGGGTTTTAGGACAGGACTCAATCAGGAGTGTTAGCAATGGATTGGTTAAAAAGAATTTTCGGCTTAGATAAACCGGCCGATGCCGCTAGTGCGATCGCAGGGAAAGCCGCTGCTACGGGTATTCCCCCCGAAAGAGTCGGATTAGATGGAAAATACGACGAAAGCGGCCTAGCTAAACGAGTAGTTTTAGCTTTTGACGAGACACGGGATTTAGCTGATGAAGACAAATTGTGGGTTGCTCAAACTGGTGGTAAAGTTGTACTAAAAGGCAAGGTTTCCAATCAGGCGACTTTAGATAAAATGGTGGCCATTGCCAGTAAAGTCCATGGGGCAACTAGCGTCGATACCAGTCAAGTAACTATTGGGTGAAGTCGAACGGCTGTTAACCTCTTGTAAAAATCAAAAATTGTTGTTAGGGTTAGGAGTCAGTCCTGATGCAACAAGTTACACCGCCAAACATGAAAATATTCTGATCCTAAATCTGGTTATTAAAAACGGATTATTTATTCCCCCTTTTGCATGAGTGCCTCTCCTGATATGTAGCCTAGACTCAAGGGATTTAGTATTACTTCCGACTTTATCGCTCAATCCAAGCTTTTGGGGGGTTCTACCCCCCAAACCCCCCGTTGGGGGCGTGGCGCCGCCCCCAAACCCCGGAGCGCATTAGTTTTTCGGTGGGATGCTTACACGCAGCTGCTGACACATCTGTAATAATTTAAGAGTCACTCCACTTGCAGGAGTACCTCTCCTGATATGTAGCTTATACTCAACGGATTTAGTATGATCGACGAATTGGCGTTATTTCAGCTTCTATTTTCTAGTCAGTAGCCAGTAGTCAGTAGTCAGGAGAATTAAGAATGAAATAATAATCAGTTAAATGGTCTATTTACAGATTTTATGCGATTTAATCCTTATTTTTGACGTTTTTGAACCCTCACAAGTTAATTATGCAAGAGGTTTAATATTCGCCGTGAAAATTAACCACTAAAACCGAGAGGGTTTTTACTAGGGTGGATAACTCCAAGACTGGCAATTGCCCCCAGCTGGCTGCGGTAAAATGGGAGGGATAGATACAACTCAGGAGAAAAGACCCCAGTGCCGTACAACCCCGCAGAAATCGAACAGAAATGGCAGAAGATTTGGCAGCAAATGGGATTGGACAAAACCCCAGAAAACGCCGATAAACCGAAATTTTACGCCCTCTCCATGTTCCCCTATCCATCGGGCAACCTGCACATGGGTCACGTTCGCAACTATACTATCACCGATGTGATTGCCCGTCTGAAAAGAATGCAGGGTTATCGCGTGCTGCATCCCATGGGGTGGGATGCTTTCGGATTACCCGCAGAAAATGCCGCCATTGAAAGGGGAGTTCCTCCGGCAAAATGGACAGACCAAAATATTGCCCAGATGAAACGGCAATTACAACAGTTAGGATTATCTATCGATTGGGAAAGAGAAGTTGCCACCTGTTCCCCGGAATATTATCGTTGGACCCAATGGCTATTTTTACAGTTTTTTGAATCGGGATTAGCCTACCAAAAAGAAGCGGCAGTGAATTGGGATCCTATCGATCAAACTGTCTTGGCCAATGAACAGGTAGATAGTGAAGGAAAATCTTGGCGATCGGGTGCTAAAGTAGAAAGAAAGTTACTCCGGCAATGGTTCCTAAAAATCACCGATTATGCCGAACAATTACTCACTGATTTAGATAAGCTTACCGGTTGGCCGGAACGGGTTAAAACCATGCAGGCCAACTGGATTGGTAAATCGGTAGGTGCTTATTTAGAATTTCCTCTTGTTAATTCCCCAGAAAAAATTGCCGTTTTTACCACTCGTCCCGATACGGTTTATGGAGTCACTTATGTGGTACTTGCTCCCGAACATCCCTTAACTTTACAAGTTACCACTCCCGAACAAAAATCGGCCGTAGAAACTTTTATTCAAGAGATAGCCAGCGAAAGCGAATTAGAAAGAACCGCCGAAGATAAACCCAAACGCGGTATTAAAACCGGAGGACTGGCAATTAATCCTTTTACTGGTGAAGAAATTCCGATTTTAATTGCTGATTATGTCCTCTACGAATACGGGACGGGGGCAGTGATGGGAGTTCCGGCTCACGACAGTCGCGATTTTAAATTTGCTCGGGAAAATAACCTACCAATTAAGATAGTTATTACTCCAGAAAGTGGCGAAATTGAGTTAAAAGAAGCCTACACAGAAGCGGGAATTATGATTAATTCCGCTCAATTTAATGGACTGCATTCTACAGCAGGAAAAACCGCTATTATTGATTATGCCACTGCCCAAGGTTACGGCAAAGCTAGAATACAATATCGCCTCCGGGATTGGTTAATTTCCCGTCAAAGATATTGGGGTTGTCCGATTCCAGTTATCCACTGTCCTAACTGTGGAACCGTGCCAGTACCTATCGATAATTTACCGGTTACTTTACCAGAAAATGTCGAATTTAGCGGTCGAGGTGCTTCTCCTTTAGCTAAGTTAGAAGACTGGGTAAATGTGGATTGTCCTCGCTGTGGCACTCCCGCAAAACGGGAAACGGACACCATGGATACTTTCATCGATTCTAGTTGGTATTTCCTCCGTTATACCGATGCTAAAAATGAAGATATACCCTTTCAATTCGAGAAGGTTAATGATTGGATGCCCGTGGATCAATACGTCGGAGGAATCGAACACGCTATCCTACATTTACTCTATTCTCGTTTCTTTACCAAAGTTTTAAGAGACCGAGGTTTAGTTAATGTCGATGAACCTTTTAACCGTCTGTTAACCCAGGGAATGGTACAGGGATTAACCTACAAAAATCCCGAAACTGGCAAATATGTCCCCGCGGAAAATGTTATCTATAAAGAGGATAAATATTGCGATAAAGAAACGGGAGAAGTTCTATCTTTCTTCTTTGAAAAAATGTCTAAGTCGAAATATAACGGCGTTGATCCTCTGAAAGTCCTGGAAAAATATGGGGCCGATACTGCCCGAATGTTTATACTTTTTACCGCACCCCCAGAAAAAGATTTACAGTGGGATGATGCGGGGGTAGAAGGACAATTTCGCTTTCTTAATCGGGTGTGGCGTTTAGTCAGCGAATATATTGAAAATAAACCCAAGCAAGTCAAAAAAATAGAGACTTTCTCGAAAACTGACAAAGATTTAAGACGGGCAATTCACACCGCTATTAAAGAAGTCTCCGAGGATTTAGAAGGAGATTATCAATTTAATACCGCCATTTCCGAATTGATGAAACTCAGTAACGCTTTAGGGGATAATAAGTGTTTTGCATCCCCCATTTATCGGGAAGGAATCGAAACCTTATTAATCTTACTTTCCCTTTTTGCTCCCCATCTTAGCGAAGAATTATGGCAAGCTTTAGGCCATAGCCAATCAATTCACCTGCAACCCTGGCCAAAAGTTGATCCTACTGCCCTGATTGTGGACGAGATTACCCTTGTCATCCAAATTTTGGGAAAAACCAGAGGCACGATACAAGTTCCCGCTAGTGCCGATAAAAGCACCCTAGAAACCCTCGCCCTGGAATCAGAAATCGCCCAACGTTATTTAGAGGGTAAGGAAATCAAAAAAGTGATTGTTGTCCCGGGCAAATTAGTTAATTTTGTCGTGGTTTAAATGACAGCAATTATCACAATGGTAGGGAATTGAGTAACGCACAGAAAACGGGTTTCTCGGAGAAACCCGTTTTCTGCTCATGCACTCATGCAAAAAGGGGAATAAATAATCAGTCTTTAATAACCAGATTTAGTAGAGAGCATCTCACTTGTGCAATAAGTATTAATGCTTATTGCCGTCAAAAACTAGAAAATCTTCAACTTGATCACAAAGAGAAATGAGATTATAATAGTTATGACTTACGATTCAGAATATATCTCGATATTGAAGGTTTAATATGAAAGAATTAAAATCTTTAAATAACAACAGATTAAGCTGGTTTGAATCAGGTAAATCAATAGAATATATTACCAAATACTTAGAAGAAGCTAATCAAAAAATTCGCATTGCCACAGGCTTTTTTACGATTAAAGGTTGGAATTTAGTTCGGGGTTATACTACAGGAAAACAAACCTATATTTTGGTAGGTTTAGATGATCCAGGAGAGCAAAGGGCAAGGATGGCATTAATTCAAGAAATAATGAGAGATGTGCGTATAGGATTAGACAGAGATAGAAGAAAATCAGTTCTTGATATTATAGAAAAAATACAATCAAATCAGTTTGGAATTGTAGATGCCAGAGCCAAAGATCATCATAATAAACTTTACATCTGTGATGAAAAAGCGGCAATTCAAACTTCGTCAAATTTAACTGGTAAAGGATTAAGAGAACAAGTTGAAGGTGGTAATATTATCACTGATAAAACAGAGGTTCTTGCATTAGTTAAAGAATTTGATGATTATTTTGCTGAGGCTAAAGATTTAACTCAAGAACTATTAGAAATTTTACTAAAATGGTTACAGTTTGCTGCACCTTGGGACATTTATCTCAAAACTATGTTGGTTTTAGAAAATATCCAGCCTCCCAAAACTAGATATTCTAAAAAGCCACTTTCCTACCAAATTGACATGATTGCCCAAACTTTACGACAGATCAAAAACTTTGATGGCTCAATGCTGGTTGCTTCAACTGGACTAGGCAAAACTGTTGTAGCGGTTCATGTAGCTCTTCATTTACGAGATGAAGATTTAATTGATAATATCATGGTTATTGGACCTAAAGCCGTTCGTAGCAATTGGCAAAAAGAAATGCGAGAAGCGGGATTACCCTGTGATTATTTTGTGCGGCAAACGTTTGATAAAAAAGATGCTAAACAAGATCATGCCTTGGAATTATTTGAAGATATTTTAGAAGATATTAAAAATCAGCGTTGGTTATTAATTATTGATGAAAGTCAAGAATTTAGAAATCGATTTAAACAAGATTTATTTAATATGACTAAAAAACCAAAAGAAAGATTAGCTTTTATCAAACTTAGAGAATTAGTAAAAAAGGGTAATCTTAAAGTTTTACTTTTAACTGGTTCACCTTATGCTAAAGATATTGAAAATATCAATAATCAACTTTATCTACTTCCTCACACTTGCGAAAGTAAACCTCAAGAATTTGACTATTTCTTGGAAAAGTGTCCAGAACAGAATCATTTATTTAGAGAAGAAAAAAAAGATATTAATGCTTGGTGTATCAACGATATAGATGAATTTATTAATCTTTCTGTAGCTAGTCAATTAACAACTCCTCACGTTGCTAAATATTATGGTCAAAAGGAAGGATTAGAAACCTATATTAATTTTGGTGAAGAAAGACATTATGTGCCAAATATAATTCTTCATAGCATCAATTTTTCTCTGATTCTTCAAGATGAATTGACTGAAGCAATAGTCAAAGGTTACTTTAACCTTAAATCTAAAAATATCATGTTTAAAGATTTATTTAATCGTTTAGTTAAGATTGCATGGGCAAGTTCACCTCTATCACTTCAAGGAGTTTTAGAAAGGATTGCTGATACTCCTGGCGGTGAGAATAGTTTTAATTTTCATAAACTTGAATTTGTGTTTTCTCGTGAAGATAGAGAAAATGTTTTAAGACCTATTATTGCTAAACTGAAACGAATCAACCAGAACCTTAATCAGAACCTTGATCTAAAATTCCAAATTTTATCTGCCCTTATCAAAGAGCAGGTATTAGAAAAACAGCAAAAGGTAATTATTTTTTGTGAAAGAAGGGCTACAGTTGCTTATCTTTCTCGGTACTTTATAAGTAATTTTCCCTCTTTAAAAATTGCATATACTATCGAGCAAAGCGAAGATGAAAAAAAATATGAGATGAAGGATAGTAGAGAGATTGAACAGTTAATTAAACAATTTGCTCCTCATTCCAATAAAACAACCGAGAAATTTGCCGAAAATTATGATATTTTTATTTCGACTGATGCCCATGGTGTTGGTGTCAATATGCAAGATGCTTCAGTAGTTATTAATTATGATATTGATTGGACTCCGATCGCACCAGTTCAAAGAGCGGGAAGAATTTTACGTTTCTGGTATTTACCTCGCATCGTTCACATTTATACTTTTGTGCCAACACTAAGCGCAAAGAATAGTAACACTGCACTAAATTATGATTTAGTGGAAATTCAAAAACGATGGAAAAATTTAATGTCTCGTCATCAAGAATCAAAAAAAGTAATTGATTTACCTGTTTTAACTATTGCGGAAACTCAAGAAATTAATATTTCTGAAATGGCATCTCAAGTGACGATTGAATCTGGGGAAATCAATCTTAATGCTTTAGCAGATTTAGACATTTCTCCTTATTATCAACATACAGCAAAACTTCAACTTAATCGTGATTATGCAAAAACTTTATCTGATGATTTAATTAGTGCTAAAATATATTCAGAAAAACATCCCTTACTTTATCTATTAGTTTTACATAAGCAAAATTATCACGGCATTTTTTATAATCCCAGGACTAAACAATTAGCTGAACCTGATATTGTTAAAATTTTAGATAAAATCGCCTGTGAAGAAAGTACGCCAGCCGCTAATGTTGACCATGATTTTATTGAAAATTTAAGTGATATTTGTCTTCAGTATTGGTGTCAAAAAAATAAAGTTTTAGCCGATGATGTTGAGCGAATTTGTGCATTATATTTAAAGCCTGAAAACGAAGATGATGATCTAAAATTACTTTTAAATTCAATCAATACTCAATAAGAATAAAATGCTCATCCCCGACTACATCGACAATAACACCCAAAACCCAATTTGTCGATTTTGAATGAACGGCATATCCCTCTTCTGATTGCTTGAGATTGACTTGATATTGCATATTTTTAAGATCATCCCGTCCTTAATAAAAATTTGGGCAAGACTATTATTAGTATAACATCACCTAAGCATTGCGCTACTGCTACCATTACCTGTACCAACCCCTCATCCAGCAATTCCCGATTTTCCTGTAAGATTCGGGGTTCATCGCCATCATTGCAGGATAATAGCTGATTAATCAGGTTTAGGTATGTTTGGGTGCGTTGTTCATTCATAGCGTGGCAGATGGGGAATTGATGGGTAGGGGCGAAGCATTCGGATATAAAATCTAGGATTTCAGCGATATGTTATGCCCAAATGCTTCGCCCGTACAGGGATTTAATGAGGAGATTATCATAATTGTATCACAGGGATAATAGGCGAAGGTTATTAGTTTATTGCCCAGGGTAGTGGCGAAGCATTCGGATAAGAAATTTATGGTTTCAGCGATATGTTATTGCCCGAATGCTTCGCCCCTACAGGTTATTCGTCCCCGCAGGTTATTTGTCCCCACAGGTTATTTGCCCCTACATTGGTTTGAATTTATTCAGATTGTTCTCGTCTTGTTCCCAATTTCGCGGATTATCAAGAATGTATTGCCGGATTTTTTGATAAGAATTTTCATTGCGAATGATATGTTCATAATAATTGCGCTGCCAAATTTTCAGGCGATCGCCACATAAACGATTAATTTTACGACTAGAAATTGATTTGAAATTCTGCACAATAGCCCCCAAAGATTCCGGCATTGTACCGTGAGTATATTGAGAATCGTATTCGGTCTTTTCCAGATCATAATTTTGTATTACTATAATTCCATGAATATGATTGGGCATGACAATAAAAGCATCTAGTTCAATAAATTTAAAATTTAGAGGTAGTCTATACCATACCGCTTCAACAGTATCACCAAGTAAATTCTGCTCCATATTTCCTTCAACAATTTCACCAAATAAATACTACTTTTGATAAGAACAAATTGTGATATAATAAGCTCCATTAAGCCTATAATCATAGCCTTTTAAACGAATAGATTGTCGATGTTTTTGGGGTTCATTCATGGCGTGGCGGATGGTGGCGGTTAATTCAGTTATCTTTAGCGATAGGTTATTGTTCGGGGGTAGGGGCGAAGCATTCGGGCAATAACTTATCGCTGAAACCCTAGATTTTCTATCCGAATGCTTCGCCCCTACAGGGATTTAATGGGGAGATTATCAAAATTGTATCACAGGGATAATATCCAAAAAAAATCCTAGTCAATCAAACAATCAAAAAAATCATAATTTAGACACAATCATCGGTTAAAATAATAGTAATTTAGAATTGAGGATTGAGTTATGCCGCAACAAAACTGTGAAGCCGTCTTTGAAAATGGCGTTTTACGTCCTCTTAGTAATCTCCAACTCAATGAAGGACAGTGCGTTAAACTCACTATAGCATCCAATTCAATTTCCCAGCTTACTCCCCAAAAATGGTCAGAAACGGGTATAATCGCCCAGTTAACAGCAAATCCGATTAAAATTGAAGACTTCCATCCTCTTACCAGAGAAGAAGCGAATGAACGCTGGTGAATCTCAACCCTTCTTTATTGATTCTAATATTTGGCTGTATCGCTTCATTGTTAATTGTAGCGATCCTAATGCCATCCCTAAGCAACAAATAGCGACAAATATTACGAATCAAGAAAACTTGATAATTAGTACACAAGTTGTCAATGAGGTTTGCTCAAATTTAATCCGCAAAGCAGGGTTTAATGATTTACAGATCCAAAATCTACTTGAAGAATTGACCCAAGGGTGTGAAATCCTACCTGTCTCCCTCGAAACGCTTGAGTATGCCGTGAAATTACGAGATCGCTACTTACTTTCATTTTGGGATAGCCTGATTGTTGCTAAGTGGTCGGACAAAAGTAAAGTTAACCGTGGGAGTCAGGAGTCAAGAGTCAGGAGTCAGCAAGAATTGCCAGAATTACATTTCTTAAGACAGACGACAGAATTTATGTCCGACTACCTAGTGCAGTTTTAGGAGATGCAACTATAACTAATAAAACGAAGGGGCTATGGATTTAGAAACTTTCGGAGTTTTTTGGTTAGAAGTATGTTGTCTTGGCATCTTGTCTGTTGGTTTAGCATAAAGAGTAACGAAGAACCCAAAAAACTACCCCTGCACTACCTGTTTAAGGGTGGTAAAGGTTTCTAGGTTGATTAACCCCCGGCGCTGGCCTTTTTGGTTGGAAATGCCCAAAAATACCGATTCTCCCTGTTTGGGATTGCGATCAAATCGGGGTGAAGAATTGATATAAACTAAAGCACTATCGGACTCCATAGCGAATTGACGACTTTCTCGATAGGATTCGGTGACAATACAATCCGCATGACCACTACTATACTTATTAATCCAAGCGATTGCATCAGTGAGGGTATCCACTAACCTAAAGGCCACCGTTTTTTCTAAATAGGGTCTTTGCCAATCATTATCGGTAGCAATAGTTAAATGTTCCGGAAAATCCGCCGCTAATCGGGTATCTCCCCGCAATTTAAAGCCTTTTTCCTGCAAACTTTTAAACAAACGACTTAAAGTTGAAGAATTGTGATGGGGACTAATTAAAACTTTTTCGATCGCGTTAACCGGATCCGGTATGCTGCCATGACTATCGATAATTACCTGACGAGCTAACTCCAAATCGCCACTAGGAGACCAATACAAATAACAGTTTCCCATGGCCGCACGCAAAACGGGAACCGTTGCCAATTGACTCACCCGACCGATTAAACTAGGGCGACCGTAGGGAATAATCAAATTAACATAATTTTCTTGGGTCAGCAACTCCTCTAGGGAGGGACTAGAATCACAGGGTAAACCACTGACACAATCCACGGGTAAACCCACATCTTCCAAAGCTTCTTGGATGATTTCCGTAATCACCCCATCGGAATGACTAGAGGCATTGGACCCGCGAATAATCAAACTATTGCCACTTTTTAGGGAAAATCCCGCCGCTACCATTGCTAATTCGGGAAAACCCTCATAGACGAAGGCAATCACTCCTAAAGGCATCCTTTGGCAATAGGTTTGGGAAGGATTAAGTTGATAGGCTGCGTTAATTACCTGTTGCAGCGGATCCGATGCTTCCGCTAGTTGCTGCAATACCTCCACCGTCGTCTCTAAACGTTCGGGAGTTAACCGTAACCAGCGAATCATTTGTTCCGAGACGGCCATCTCTCGACTGACTTCTAAATCGAGGGTATTGGCTTCTAAAATGCGATCAAAGCCCGTTTTAATGCCCTTAGCGATCGCAATTACTCCGCGATTTCTTTCATTGCCATTAAATTGACCTAGAGCCAGAAAAGCATTGTATGCTTGCTTAAAGATCGTCAGGGGGGGGGTGGAGGAACTTTCGATCATAGATTCTTGTCTAGCGTCGATAGGCTAACCAAAAGATGAATGCGGGCAAAATAACTAATAGCATAACTAGAATTGCCCCAAAAATCACGCTTACCCCCGGGGGTGATTTCAAAATTAAGGGTAGCCAGACGATCGATAATAACAGAATTATCCCCATCATTAGGGGTAATACCTCTTGCCCAAGGCGCTGATTGGTACTTACCCAACGAAATCCCGTCCAGCGCCAAGTGCGTTTATAGGGATAGTGGGGAGCTAATTGTTCGATAATTTGGCCGTTTTCCTGGAGCACAAATATCTGTTGACAGCGATCGCAGCCAAAGGCATCGGTCAATAAAATCGGGCATAATGTCCCTTTCCGACGACAGGGACAGGGATAGTCTTGGTGTTGGTCGATTTTGGTATATTTATGCGGTCGCACAAGCTAATTTTTTGTTTATAAACGGTTGTTTTTAGTCGCTCGTGAGCAATAGCTCAGGGATTCAATGGTTGCCCAAAATCCTGAAACCTGTTTCTCACGGGTAATTCCCATCTTAAGGGATATCCCTAAATTATTCCTACTAATCTTAAGAGCTATTTCAAGATTTTTTCAAGCGGGCAACGCGATTCGAACGCGCGACATTCACCTTGGCAAGGTGACGCTCTACCACTGAGCTATGCCCGCAAGCCTTTTTTCACACTCTCCCGATTCTGCCACATCTCAGAGCATTTGTCAAGTGGTTTGGAGTATTTTTTGACAATGATTCATCTTCTGGCAAATCCCCCAAACCGGTAATAGCTTCGAGAACCACTTCTATCTTAGCCTGTAGTCAGTTGAACTGATGTGCCAAGCACTCAAAGCGCTTGTCAATGGCGGCGAATTTTTCAGCGATAGGGCGTTCCATAGCGTCAAAAGCTGCCGTAATCCGCCTCTCTGGTTCTAAATCTAATTCCAGAGTCTTGATTCTCTCGACAGCGTTGACTAATTGCCGTCTGAGTTGGTTAATATATTTGTTCTATTCAGCTGCGCTCATCAGTGGAACTCCGGGACTGGGGACAACTAAAATCCTAAATGCTGGGGGAATTTTCTTAGCCTTCCATCAGTGCCTGTGGGGGATTATTTTCCAATAATTCTAGGGGTTTATCTTCATCCCGGGGGCGCAATTGACGCATGAGACTAGCCATTTCTAGGGCAGATAGGCCATAATTCCAGCCCAAATTACTTTTAATACCGGCCCGTTCGAGGGCCTGTTGTAGGGTATCAGTGGTGAGAATACCGAAGACAACGGGAACACCTGTCTGAAAAGCGGCCGCAGCAATACCCTTAGCAGCCTCGCCAGCAACGTAGTCAAAATGGGGCGTTTGGCCGCGAATAATTGCCCCTAGACAAATAACGGCATCGTAACGGTGGGAAAGGGCGACTTGACGGGCTACCATTGGCACTTCAAAGCTACCGGGTACCCAGATATAATCCACTTGCGTACCGTCGGGATTAACATCAACCCCGTGACGCTTGAGACAGTCTTGACAGCCTGATAACAGTTTATCAGTGACGAGATCATTAAAACGACCAATCACGATCGCAAAGCGCCAAGAGGATATATCCTCGGTAAAATTTCCCTCAAAAACAGTCATAGGTAGAAGGGGATAGGGTAGTGGGGAGATAGGGAGCAGGGAGATGGGAGCAGGGAGATGGGAGCAGGGAGATGGGAGCAGGGAGATGGGAGTGGGGAGAATAAATAAAAGTAATCTCCTGACTCCTGACTCCTGACTCCTGAATAAAAGCGATCGAGTTTTTAAATAACTAAAAAGTTTAAAATAGCGACGGCAACGACTAAAATCGCCCAAATTGCCGAACCCACATAGAGGAGGGGTTTCGATTGATCCCAGTTTTGGGGGGAAGCATAGGCAACGGGAACCCCAATCACCATCAGCAAGGAAAATAAAACTAGGGCAATGAGAAAAAATTGAAAGACAATGGACATGATCGGGTTCTCCTAAAACACTTGATATTAGATAATTCTCCCTGATATAGTACCGTTCTCCAGAGTTATAGACAACTGAAGTTTTGGAAGGACTTGTTAAATGAGTGGTTTACTTCCGCTCAAAGAATAAGGACATCCAAGGTCTAAACGGCAAGACCTTTAGTTCATAGCCACAAGGCATTTGAACTTACTTTTGCACATATCCTAATTGACTACCTCGCTTGAAAGATCAACATCTTCGCTACTACCATATTTTTGAACCATTTAGGTTATGGATTTACGGGTTGCTTGCGCCCATCTTCAAGGTCATCGGCTCTCGGATGTATCCTGATTTTACCTCTTTTGGAGCAACTTACTCTCGCAGTTTTCAACCCTACCAAATTTTGTTACTTAATGGAAATAAGAGATAGGGATTAGGGGATAGGGGATAGGTGGTGGGGAAATGGGGAAGTGGGGAAATGGGGAAATTCAACTAATGCCCCAAAACCCTAAAACCCCAAAACCCCCAACCCTCAACCCCTAACCCCCAACCCCTAAAACCCCAAAAAAAACTATGGATTTAATTTTATGTCATCAAACGGCGGATTTTGACGCTTTGGGGGCAGCGGTGGGTTTATCGTTGCTGAAAGCGGGTAGTCGCATTGTGTTAACGGGGGGAGCGCACCCGACGGTGAGGGAATTTTTAGCCCTGCATCGGGATGAATTCGCTTTAATTGAACTGCGTAGTGTCAATCCGGCCCGTATTCGCTCTTTAATTATCGTTGATAATCAGTGGCGGGAGCGTCTGGGAAAAGCCTCCCAGTGGCTCGATTTAGGGCATTTACAGGCGATCGAATTGTATGATCATCATTTGGATAGTGAAAGCGATATTCATGCCTCTAGCGTCCATTTAGAGGCAGTGGGAGCCACCACGACTTTAATTGTCGAAGCTTTACAAAAAGCCCAGATTAAACCAAACTCGATGGCAGCAACGGTAATGGCGCTCGGTATTCACGTTGACACCGGTTCCCTGACTTTTGCCGGTAGTACCCCCAGGGATGCCTATGCTTTGGCTTGGTTAATGACCTGTGCTGCTAACATTAAAACGATCGCCCAATACTGTCAACCGAGTTTTTCCCCGCGCTTACAGGAGTTATTTAGCCTTGCCTGGGAAAATCTAGAGATTAAAACGATCCATGGTCGTAAAATCGCCCATGTTCTCCTCCATACTGCCGATTTTATCCCCGGTTTGTCTAGTGTGGCCGAGCGCCTACTGGAATTATCCGATAGTGATGCGTTACTTTTTGGCCATAGTTATAGTAAAGACGAGGAAGATAATTCCCGACAGCGTTTAACTGTGATTGGTCGCTCTAGAATCGATGGGGTGAATCTATATCAGCTTTTTTCCCCCTATAACGGCGGTGGTCATGCTCAGGCCGCTGCGGTGAGTTTTCGCGATGTTCAGCCAGTTCAACAGTTAAATCAACTACTGGGGGACTTAATTGCTCAAATTCCTCCTTCTCCCACCGCTAGGGATTTAATGTCTTCTCCGGTGCAAACAATTCGTCCCGATACTTCCATATCTCAAGCCGAGCGCATCCTTTTCCGTTACGGCCATTCGGGGTTATCGGTGGTAGATGAGCAGGATCGCTTAGTTGGGGTGATTTCTCGTCGTGACCTCGATTTAGCTCTCCATCACGGCTTTTCTCGCTCTCCTGTGAAGGGATACATGACTTGTAATCCGAAAACTATTACCCCCGACACTTCCCTTCAAGAAATCGAGTCGCTGATGGTAACGTATGATTTGGGGCGTTTACCTGTACTAGAAAACGGGCAGTTAGTCGGTATCGTCACTCGTACAGATGTATTAAGACAGATTCATCAAAATGAGCGGGTGCGTTTTGAAGGGGTTGCTTTGGTTTCCTGTCTTTTACCGACGATTAAAGAGCGTTTAGAGCCGATTTTATGGTCATTCCTGCAAGCTGCCGCCGCTGCCGCTCAAAAACGCGGTTGGCATCTCTATCTGGTTGGGGGTGCGGTGCGCGATTTATTGTTAGCCACAGAAAGGGATACTTTATTGTTACAGGATATCGATTTAGTGGTGGATGGCTGCCATCGCGCCGCCGATGTGGGTGCAGGGGTGGAGTTGGCCAATTGTTTACAGGAAATTTATCCGGGGGCCCGGTTATCGATTCACGGGGAATTTCAGACGGCGGCTTTGTTATGGCACAAAGATGAGCGTTTTGGCTCGTTATGGGTGGATATCGCCACGGCACGCACGGAATTCTATCCCTATCCTGCCAGTAATCCCCAAGTGGAGGCTAGTTCGATTCGACAGGATTTGTATAGAAGGGATTTTACGATTAATGCTCTGGCAATTCGCCTAACTTCGCCGAAAGAGGGGGAATTACTCGACTTTTTTGGCGGTATGTTGGATTTACGCGCCCAAAATATCCGGGTTCTCCACGCTAATAGTTTTATTGAGGATCCGACGCGCATCTATCGAGCGGTGCGTTTTGCCACTCGCTTAAGATTTGTTATTGAACCCTTGACAGAAAGCTACATTAGGTATGCGATCGAAAGTGGGGTTTATGATCGCTCACGGCAACAAAATCAGAATGCACCCGCTTTACAGTCCCGCTTAAAAGCGGAGTTGAATTATATTTTAGAGGCGGATTACTGGGAAAGTGCCTTAGAAAAGTTGGCTGATTTGGGGGCTTTGCACTGTTTACACGGGGATTTAAGTTTAAATCAGGCTTTATGGCGACAATTGCGCTGTCTCAGTCGTTGGTTAGATTGTTTAAGTCTGGAATTGCCGGTGAATGTTTGGTTAATGCGGTTGGAATTATTAATCGCTTCTCTGGCTGTGGGGGAAAGAATAGCGATCGCTAATAATTTACAATTGCCCAAAGATACTGTGGAGCGTTTACAAAAACTAGAAGTTATGGAAAGGGAGATTAGCAATAATTTTGCTTATGATCAACCCATTAGTCAAATTGTCAGCTTTTTCAATGGTTATAGGGTTCCTAGTTTGTTATTGGTGGCGGTGAGGAGTGAAACTAGGATTCGGGCTTTAATCTGGCAATATTTAACTAAATGGTCGCAGATTGAGGCTCCTATCGACGGCAATGACCTAAAAGCTTTGGGTTATCAACCGGGTCCCCAGTTTAAATCGTTACTTGCGGCGGTGTTGGGGGCAACTTTAGATGGAATAGTCAGCAATAAAAGCGAAGCTATGGCTTTTATTGCTAGATTAACTCGGGCTTGCTGAATAAATCTAAAAACCTTATTGGGTAAGACTTTTAGACTTTTTGTCAATCAAAAAGTACCAGTTGTGGGAGAGATAGGGGGAAAATTCTGGGACTTTTTCTCTGAAAATTAGGTAATTGACCAGATGAGAATCGGTAAAACCCCACACCCCACACCCGTTACAGTAGAGCAGGAAGTCGCCTTCCCACCCCCTGCTTCAAAACCGGACTTACGACTTTCGCCGTATCCGGCTCCTGAGTAACTAGGCTACTGTCATTAG
>SFCA01000133.1:0-50082 GCA_007095475.1 Microcystis aeruginosa Ma_QC_C_20070703_M131
TATGGGAATCCAAAAATATGTTACAAGACCTGAAAAAAGATATAAAGGTCAACGCAGACACAGCAGTTTTTATGTGGGTCAACATCTCTATCATTGGCTCCAGCTACATCAAATGTTCCAAAAAAATATAGAAGAGCTAATGCAAATTAGCCGCTATCGGTTGAAGGATTACATCAAAGGACAAAGAGCGATATCGCTTGCCCTATCTACCTTCTAGCTCGCTTGTCCCCCTCTCAGAGTATAGACTCAAGTACATATACTCTAATACACTTAGTCCCAATATATAGCGTTTCCTAAGCTAGTGAGGTACATCTATTTTTCTTCCCTTTTGCCTTTTGCCTCTTGCCTAAAACCCATAACTTTTGTACCTCAGCAGACTGAAAAACGCTATAGTTTAAGCAAAGTGCTGTTGAGGGAATTTTCCTTGATTAACCCGAAATATAGAAGCCCTACAAGTTTTTCAAGCCCTAGGGACGAGGATTTTCATAGTCATTGGCTAATCGATATCTAGAGACCCAAGATTTTGACTTCTCCAGCGAGAATTAGGTTCAAATAGAGTCGGGCCAATCACTAGACCTCTGGTAAAAATCAAAAATTGTCGAGGTTGATTAGGAGTCAGTGGCCAGTAGTCGGTCGTCCGGAGAACTAAGAATGAATAATAATCAATTAAATGCTCTATTTACATATTTTATGCCACTTAATCCTTATTTTTGACGTTTTTGAACCACTAAAAATTGATTATGCCAGAGGTTTACTGAAATCGTTAATATTAATTTTACTCTTGCCTTTTTAGATCTCCTGGCCCCTTGAAAAGCCCCATCTCATCCTGTATTCTGAGTCAGCGTAAGGACTATAAATGTCAAATCTCAATTGATCGACTTAAATCTTAAACTAATAATCAAGCCCGATCACCCAGGAGGGACAAAACAACTCGTGAATATAACTGATTTAATCCAAAAAGGCGGAGTGGCCATGTGGCCGCTGCTTTTTCTGTCTATTCTAGCTCTTAGCACTATTATCGAACGAATTTGGTTTTGGAGTCGTACTCTCCTCAGTGAAGGCCAGATTTTAAATCGCATTATGGAATCGGCCATGCGTAACTGGGATTTGGCGGCAAAAGTCGCTAGGGATTCCCGCAATCACCCCATCGGTAGCTATCTCTACGCTCCCCTGCGCTTAGAAAATCCAGATCCAGAGGTTTTTCACTTTGCCCTCGAGTCAGCTGCCGATGAACAGTTATCCCTAATGAAACGGGGCGATAAAATCCTTGAAGCAGTCGTCGCCCTTTCCCCCCTGTTAGGATTATTAGGGACGGTACTGGGTTTAATTACCTCTTTGGCCAATATTCAATTAAGTGACCTGGGAACTTCCTCCACAGCCGGCGTAACTTTAGGTATTAGTGAAGCTTTAATTTCCACCGCTACCGGCTTAATTGTCGCTATTTTTAGCCTCGCTTTCTATCGTGTTTTTCAGGGACTCTGGTTCAACCAAGCTAGAATTTTTCGCAAAGCCGGCAGTGATTTAGAAATTATCTACCGTCAACGTTGGCTAGATGGAGAAGACCAACAATACGCTCTCAGTGCTAACCTAGAAAAACCTCTCGATCGCTAAGTCTCCCCCTTATAACCCATGGCCGAAACTAAATCTCTTAACCACAAAAAGCCCAAAAGTAGCCATATTACGGCTCGTCCCCTCAAATTATGGCACGATCAACACCGCATTCAAGAGGATGTGCAGGTTAATATCATTCCCCTGATCGATGTAATTTTCTGTATTCTCACTTTCTTTATTCTCGGTGCGGTGGGATTGTCTCGCCAACAGGCTATCAGCCTCGATTTACCGAAAGCTAGTACCGCCACCACCCCGATGCGGGAAATGTTGGTAGTTAGTCTCGATGATTTCGGACAACTCTACGTCGAAAAACAGATGGTGACTCGCGCCCAGTTGTTCGAGGCGATCAAGAATTATCATCAATATAGTCCCAATGGGTTGATGGTACTGAATGCTTCCCGTAATGCCAGTTACAACGAAGTGGTTGGGGTTTTAGATCTACTGCGACAGGTGGGCGGCGATCGCGTGGCTTTAGCGACTCTATCGGGGGAGGCTAACAATCCCACAATAGAAAATAGCAATCCTTTGCCCAATTTGCCCACCAATCCCACCTTACCCGGTTTACCCGGTCTGCCTAATTCTAACTCACAATCTTCCACCAATCCTCTGGGCAGAAATTAACTAGGAGTGGATGCGATAGCTGAGTAATTGTTCTTCGAGAGCTGCAATGCGGTTGTAAGCCGCCGTCAATTGTGCCGTTAATCGGCGAATTTGGATTTCATCGGAAAAAGGATTATCGCCATTGACAGCTGCGGCTTGTTTGCCACCGTGATCTCGGAGAATATCTTTATGATCGTAGAGGCTATTATCGGATAACTCGGAAAACCCGACCATTTCGGGGGATTCTCGCGGGGAATGACTCGATTTATCCCCAGCTAGGATAGCAATTTGCTGGCCGAGGTTTTCGACAATATCCTGTAGACGATCGACTTTCCGATCAAGACTGATAATCTGTTGTTGTAGTCCATTCATGCAATTACCTAGGGATTAAGGATGCTTCCCCTCTATGCTAGGCTCTGGAGGAAATGGACTATAACAATTTATGATTGATTTAACGATCCCTTTACTGCTCTTAACTAATCTCAACATATTGCCAGAGTCAACCGGCTGCACCCGATAGCACTTCTATCAGGAATTAAAGTAAGCTGTTGAGCAGTAAACCTCGATTTTCAGGAACTAATTATGTTTAAAAATTGGTCTTTCGACGATTGGATGAATCATATCCTTTTTCTGGCGACAATTGTGGCTTTGCTGGTGATTTGGCTCGGTAGATAAATAGGGTTGGCCGAATATCAGTGGAAGCCTTGCTAGAAAAGGGTTTTGGGACTTTTTTCGCAAAAAAAGTCCCAGAAACAAAGGTTGAGAAATCGATCCGAGGGACTCAAAACCCTGGCACTTTCGCTCTTCGATTGCGGGTTCCGCTTCCCAGTGCGCAAGGTGATTCTGTTATTCTGACTTCCCCGAACGACTCCTAACCCCAGCAACAAACTTTTTCAGCAAACGCTAATTAAGGAAAGACCGCTGCTATTTAAACAGTTTTTTCTTAAGTTTAGCGAGGGAACTCTGCATCCATAATTTTTTAAGTCGCAGGGGTTCTAAACCTTCTATATCAGCCGGATAGCGTTTTTTAATATCAAAGAAATCATTAATTTCTCTTAAAATTGTTTCAAAACGTGGTAATAATTTTTCGGGATGATAATCATCGAGAAAATTAGCCGGTAAAGAATTAACGGGAAAATTACGGGCATAATTAAGAATACGTTCTAGATCGTATTGAGTGGAGTAAGCCCCGATTTTTTGACAATTGAAACCGGGATCGAGATAATCGGCTAAGGCGCTATTAACGCTAGAAAATACCGTACAACCACAGGCTAAAGCTTCCAGGGGCGGTAAGCCAAAACCCTCCGTTAAACCGTTTACAGCCCAATATTCAGCCGAATCGTAGAGATAAACCCGACTGCGATTGAATAATCCCAATAAATCCTCCACATAGCTATCTAAAACCTTAACGCGGCAGTGGGGACGGAGGGCGGGAACTAGACGATTGAGAAGATACTTTGAGGATTTGCGCCCCTGTACTAGGACATCGATATCTCTTTCTAAGCCTAAATTGAGAAATTCTGAGCCAATTTGATTAGGAAGATAGTAAATCAAAGCATTAGGAGCTTTTTCTCCCCAATAACCCATAGTATGGCGACTAACGGTGATAATTGGTATTTGGGAGGGTAAACGAAAGCCGTAACCTGTACTATGGGCATGATAAATGATATTATGCGATCGCAATTTTTGCACCAGTTTAGGAAGATCAAAACCCCAGCTAACCACAAAAATACTGTCATCCGAGCTTATTTTGGCGAGTATATCCTCTAAAAAAGGATAATTTAACTCTTTTTGACGATAAGTCACAATCTGGGCGCTACAAATTTGACTAGCCAAATTGACAGTTTTCATTTCTGCCCACAGTCCACCCCCACCAAAAGGAGAAGTAGTACCGGGTAAGAGAAAATAGAGGTTTCTCATCGGGATAATAGAAGTTTTGGTTAAGCGGTAGTCTGGAGACTTGGCTATTCTATACTTAATTATTAAGGTGTGAGGTATCTAAAGGCAATAGTCGATCAACCATAGAATTATTAAATTATGTTTGCCACTGATAAATACTTAGAATTATTAAAGCAATACCCTCCTCGTCCTATTGACAATGAGGAAGACTTAGAAATGATGCAGGAGGTTATTAATCGCCTTTTAGACAAACCCCAATTAACGGTAGAAGAAAGGGAATATCTAAATGTTTTAGGGTCTTTAATTTATGAGTATGAGGAAAATCAAGAGCCAATACCTGATATTTATGGACTTGAATTATTGAAATTTATATTAAAGGAAAGAAACCTACAAAAGCAAGATTTGCTATCTATTTTTGAAAGTAAGTCAACCCTGGATGATATTCTTGATGGCCTACAAGAGTTAACTCCTATCTATATTCAAAAATTAGCCAATTTTTTAAATATATCTCCTGATTTATTTTTTCCTAGTTAGTCACAAAAAATGCGCTAGACAGTTAGGCTTATTTCCTGTCTTAACGCATAGATTAATAGACTAAATTAAAGCCCGATAACGCCCCAAAGCCAGTAAAGGAAAATACTGCTGATAGAAATGATATTTCAGGTAAAAATGACAGGGAAAACCTGTACCGGTGAAGTAATCTTCATCCCATGTACCGTTTTCTTTTTGGGTAACAAGAAGATAGTTAACACCCTTTTCAATCACTTCTCGCTGATAATTGCCGGTGACTTTCCCGACGGCTAATAAACCGATTAATGCCCAGGCAGTTTGGGAAGCGGTACTATTTCCCTGTCCTTTAAATTTAGGGTTATTGTAACTAAAACAGGTTTCACCCCAACCACCATCAACATTTTGACAACTGCTTAACCAATTGGCTCCTTTTTGCAATTGCTGGCGATATTTATTCGGTTCCAGAAAAGCCAAAGCAGATAACGCCCCACTGGTTCCATAAATATAATTTACACCCCAACGACCAAACCAACTACCATCAGCTTCCTGTTCTTTTTCCAGATAATCCAAAGCTTTTTTAACTCGATTTTCCTCCATGTTAACATCACAAGTGCCTAACATTTCTAGAACTCTGGCAGTCACATCAGCCGTATTAGGATCGATCATTGCTTTTAGATCGGCATAGGGCAAAGAATTAAGCCAGTTTTGATCGTTATCGATGTCAAAAGCTCCCCAACCACCAGCTTTACACTGCATAGTAGCCATCCAATTAACTGCCCGTTTCATCACAGCTTTTTTAATATTTTCATCGGGCATTTTAATTAACTCTAAAGCCATCACTACCACTGCCGAATCGTCTAAATCGGGATACCAGCGATTGTCAAATTCAAAAGCCCAACCCCCGGGGGTTCCGATTTTATTTTTAATCGCCCAATCGCCATAATCAAGAATTTGTTGATCGATTAACCATTGTCCCGCTTTAATCATAGCTGGATGAGCGGGATTTAGCCCAGATTCAATTAGCGATCGAATTACCCAAGCCGTATCCCAAACCGGCGACACACAGGGCTGCACACAATAGGTATTATCCGTCTCAATAGCAAAATTATCCACCGCTTTTAAACCCCGGGCAACAATCGGATCGTAAACATCATAACCTAGGGCTTTTAAAGCTAATAGGGAATTTAACATTGCCGGGATAATTCCCCCCCAATCGCCTGTGTCTTCCTGTCGTTCAATTACCCATTTTTCCGCCGCTTTCAGACTTTCTTGACGGAAGGGAACTAAATTAGTTTTTTCTGCCCATTTAAACAGTCCATCTAACCAGAGGAAAACATCCGCCCAATCGTTATTTTTTGGTAACTCATACTTGACATTATTCACCCCTTCTGTATAGAGTTCATCGAGATTAAAACCCATTTTATACACGGTTTTTTTGTCGAAAACAATTAATAAAGGAACCGTACTTCCCCGCGCCCAACTGGACATTTCATAGATAGTAAAAGGGAAATTTTCCGGCAATAGCATGATCCAAGCGGGGATAGAGGGAACCCCTAGCCAATCATAACAACCAATCAAAGCGAGGTGCATTTTGGTGAAAATGCGGGTTTTACTGATGCCACCTTGAGCTAAGATAAATTCTCTAGCTTTTTCTAAAGCAGGATCATTAAGGGGAATTCCCAATAGTCGCAGCCCCATGTAGGCTTCCACAGTGGTGCTAAGATCGCCACCATCCCCATAAAATAACTCCCAAGCGCCGTTAGGACACTGTTGCTGACGCAGATAGGTGGCAGCTTTGTCTAGGGGGCGATTTTTGTCAGTTTTCCAGATTTTGTGCAGTAAAATTGCTTCTGAGGTGATGGTGACATTAGATTCTAATTCTGCCCACCAGTAACCTTCAGAGTATTGGGTAGAAAGTAAATAATTTTGAGAAAGTTCGATCGCTTTCGCTGTTTGAGCGGCTATTTCGGTGATTTTGTCCTGAATCTGCATTTTTTTCCGTTCGACAACCTCTAGGGACCACGAGTGCAAATAATTCATAATTCCCTGAAGACAAAAAGGGTACGAAACTCGCACCCCCACCAGATTTATCTTCATTGAACTTACTTTTTCTTTTTGCCTTTAGCGGGCGGATTATCCTTCGCTGCCGGTTCCGGGGCTTTTTCCTCCACTTGCGGGGCTGCTGCCACGGGTTCCGGGGGTTTTTGTCCCATTTGGGCGGCTACTTCGGCGGCGAAATCCGTTTCTTCTTTCTCGATCCCTTCACCTAGTACAAAGCGTTGGAAACGACGCACCTGAATATTTTCTCCCAAAGCAGCGATCGCTTGTTTGATCAACTCCTCAATACTAATGTTCTGGTCGCGGATAAAGGGTTGATCGAGCAGAGAAAGTTCTTTCAAACGTTTTTCAATGCGGCCGGCCACGATTTTTTCTTTGATATTATCGGGTTTATTGGCTAAATCGTCCCGTCCCATCTCAATTTCTTTTTCTCTGGTGGCGATTTCGGCGGGAATATCGGCCACTTTTACATATTCGACGTTAGGACAAGCGGCAATCTGCATCGCCACGTCATTAACCAATTTTTTGAACTCCTCGCGACGGGCAACAAAATCGGTTTCACAGTTCACTTCTACTAAAACACCGATGCGGCTGCCGGTGTGGATGTAACTGCCGATCATCCCTTCTGCCGCTACCCGACTGGCTTTTTTCTCGGCGGAAGTAATCCCTTTTTGACGCAACCATTCGATCGCTTTAGTTATATCCCCCGCGTTTTCCGTCAGCGCCCTCTTGCAATCCATCATGCCGGCGCCGGTCTTTTCCCTAAGTTCTTTAACCTGTTGTGCTGTAATTTCTGCCATAAAATTCCTAACCTACTGCTTATAGTTGATCATGCCACGAGAGGGGCAGGTTTTGCCGATCGATAGGTTCGGAAAGTTTACCCCCGAACCTAGCGGCAATCAATAGCTAGTTTTCCCTAGTTATCGTCGTCTCCACTGGCAAATTCGGCGGCGTATTGGGAATAATCACCTTCTTCCTCGTACTCGGTTTCATCCTCGTAGTCTTCCTCGTATTCTTCCACCGCTGCTTGACCACCGCGACGACCTTCGATGATCGCATCGCTAATTTTGCCTAAAATCAGTTTAACTGAGCGAATTGCGTCATCGTTGGCGGGAATCGGCACATCTACTAAGTCAGGATCGCAGTTAGTATCCAAGAGGGAGATGATGGGAATGCCCAATTTTTGGCATTCTTGGATAGCGTTGTATTCCCGACGCTGATCCACTACGATGACTAAATCCGGCAGCCGGCGCATGGTTTTAATGCCACCGAGGTATTTTTCTAGTTTGCCTAATTCCCGACGCAGTACCGATGCTTCTTTTTTCGGTCGTTTATCGAGGGCGCCGCTATTTTCTAATTCTTCTAATTCTTTGAGTCTTTCTACCCGGCCGCGAATGGTTTCCCAGTTGGTTAACATTCCCCCTAACCAGCGTTGGTTAACGAAGTGGCTGCCGCTGCGTAAAGCTTCCTGTTTAATGATTGCTGCCGCTTGCCGTTTCGTACCGATGAATAAAAAGCGTTTACCGCGATCGGCTTCTCCTCGGACAAATTCGTAAGCTTCTTCGATTAATTGGGCAGTTTGCACCAAATCAATGATATGAACCCCATTCCGGGCAGTGTAGATGTACTGAGACATTTTCGGGTTCCAACGGCGCGTTTGATGGCCAAAGTGAACCCCAGACTCTAGCAATTCTGCGAGAGAGACAACGGGCATATTTTTCTCCTTTTCGGGTTTATCCTCCATCTAGGGCTGGATTTCTAGATTCCTAGAAACACCCGATCGCCTAGATGTGCGATTTTTGACAACTTTTCTAGTCTAAC
This sequence comes from Microcystis aeruginosa Ma_QC_C_20070703_M131, assembly GCA_007095475.1. GTDB lineage: Bacteria > Cyanobacteriota > Cyanobacteriia > Cyanobacteriales > Microcystaceae > Microcystis > Microcystis aeruginosa_I. The sequence goes on from SFCA01000133.1 coordinate 8,500, forward strand.
ACGAAAGGGCGCAATTGCATACCCGTAAATATTGGGTACTGAGGGCTTCCTACTGCAATTCCTCAAGTTTTTTCAAAACCGCTTCTGCATGGGCTTTTACCTTGACATTTGACCAAATATAGGCAATATTTCCCTGGGTGTCGATTAGGAAAGTGGAGCGTTTAATCCCCATATATTCCTTACCCATAAATTTTTTTAATCCCCAGACTTGATAAATTTCCGCCAGTTGATGATCGGGATCGCTCAATAATTGAATAGTTAAATTGTGTTTTTCAATAAAACGACAGTGGGACTTCTCTGAATCGGGACTAACTCCTATAATTACCGCATTTAATTGCTGAAATTGCGGTGACAAAGCGGTAAAATCGATCGCTTCTGTGCTGCAGCCCGGAGTGTTATCTTTGGGATAAAAATATAAGACCAACCATTGACCGGCAAAATCTGCTAATTTGCTAATTTCACCTCTTTGGTTGGGGGTGGCAAATTCGGGGGCTTTTTGTCCAACTTCTAGGGTCATTTTTAGGAGTGTAAAGGCAAGAGTAAGAAAGGAGCAAGGGAGAGGGAAAGCAATAGCCAGACTTGATAGTTAAATCTGGGAAGTTCGGGGTTTTCTGACTCGACTAAAGCATCGATTCTCTCTAATAAACGATTATTTAAAGAATGATCATTGAGAGCGACACAGCAACTATCGGAGAAACTTATTTCCGCTACTTGATTAACTTTTTCTGCCACTAAAAGCAGGGATTCAGCTAATAGTAAATAATCCACTTGTCCGGAAGCGTACTTATCGGCGCGTAATTCCCGCAAGAAGACCAATTCTGACCATAAATTCTCACTATTGGGCAGCCAAGAAGACATCGATCGCAGCCAACCTAACCAGAAAAACCAGAAAGTGTCATGATATTCTTGGTGAGCTTGTTCGTGAGCTAAAACTGCTTGTAAATGTTCTTGATCTAAGAGATTTAATAATCCTTGCGTCACAATTAATTCCGACTTCCAGAAGCCAACTCTGGCACTGTAGGGAAAATCCACTGCTAAAACTCTCGCCTTCTGAGCGGTGATTTTTTTGAGGGGATAACTGCTAAAATACCGATGGGTTTGCCAGGTTTGATAGGAGAGTTTTATCAAACAAAATAGAGCAAAAACTAGCCAAATTATAGCACTAAAGTAACTTATTAAACTAGAGTTATAGCCCAACATTTGCCCACGATAGCCCATACAAACCACCGATATAACTGTCATTAACAGCAGCAAAGGAGGAAAGAGAAAGAAAAATAGCGTTATCTGCCAACGACGCTGATAGCTGGGCAGAAACCAACGTAAACCAATGGCGATAGTTAATGCTAGTAATAACATTAAACTGTGCATTAGGGTTCTCTCCGTTGTTGACGAAGGGTATCTAAACGAGAGGCGATCGCTTTTAATTGTTCGACAGTAGCAGTATCGAGACTATCAGCAAAAGAAGCCACCACATCCGCATTACCAATAGCCAAAAAACGATGTAATTGTTCGTAGGCTTTAATTGCCTGTGCTTGTTCCTTAGAAACCATCGGTTTCCAGTAGAAAATCCGACCCTTTTTATAACAACTTAACCAGCCTTTATTAGTTAAACGACGCAGTACCGTAGTCACAGAAGTATAGGCCAGATCTCGTTCCGGATCCGCCAAAATGCGATCATGGACATCCTTAACGCTAACGGTTTCCAATTCCCAGACAATATTAAGAATTTCCGCTTCTAGGGGTCCTAGGGATAACTGTTTTGGTTGATAGGTCGGCAATTGAGCCATAGTTACACAGAAATGAAGATTACTTTCCTGATCATAGCGGCGGATATCGATCGCCTGATAAAATAGCAACGATCCTTTATATTGTCTTTATGTCCACCGAAACTAATTTAACCACGACTACGGGCGCTGATGCCATTGATGTGGCGATCGCTAATGGCCTTGATTTTGATGGTTCCCCGATTCCACCGGCAAAATTGGAACTTTATCACCGGGTAATGGGTTTGGAAGCAGGACGACAAAGAAGCGGGGTTTCGAACACGATGAGATCGCGAATTGTCCGCATCGGGGCCAAACATATCCCCCAAGAGGAATTAAATCAGCTGTTGTTAGCCGCCGATTTTGCTCCTCTCAAGGAGAAAGAAATCGCTTTTTACTATATCAACTAAATTGCAGTTGAAAGCCTTGCGGCTTCAGCCCAAGGATGAAAACCATTCTTGGGACTCTATCAATCAATTTTCCCGGCCGAAGCAGCATTGACTATAAACTTGCTAAAACCTCTTTAGCGGCGGCCAAAGTCCGTTCGATATCGGCCTCTGTGTGAGCTAAGGAAGTAAAACCAGCTTCAAACTGGGAAGGAGCTAGATAAACGCCTCTTTCCAACATTCCCCGGTGAAAACGACCAAATTTAGCCACATCGGCCTTTTTGGCATCTTCATAGTTATGCACGGGGGAGCCAGTGAAAAACATTCCGAACATGGCACTAATATAACCTCCAGAAACGCTGTGACCAGCATCTCTAGCCACTTTCAGCAGCCCTTCAGTTAAGGATTTGGTCACTTTATTGAGATATTCGTAGGTGCCGGGGCGCTGGAGTAACTCGAGGGTTTTAATTCCTGCTGTCATGGCCAAAGGGTTGCCGGATAAGGTTCCCGCTTGGTACATTGGACCGGCTGGAGCCACCATCGCCATAATATCGGCCCGACCGCCGTAGGCCCCCACCGGCAGCCCACCGCCGATAACTTTGCCGAGGGTGGTTAAATCGGGGGTAATGCCGAATTTTTCCTGAGCGCCACCGTAGGCGATGCGGAATCCGGTCATTACCTCATCAAACATTAATAGGGCCCCGTATTCCTTGGTTAATTCGCGCAATCCTTCTAAAAAGCCGGCATCTGGCACGATAAAGCCAGCATTACCCACCACTGGCTCTAAAATTACCCCAGCGATAGAGTCGGGATTTTCGACAAAAAGGGCTTTTACCGCTTCCAGGTCATTGTAGGGGGCGGTTAAAGTGTTGTTAGTGGTGGTTTTGGGAACCCCCGGCGAGTCGGGTAGGCCCAGGGTGGCTACACCAGAGCCAGCTTTAACCAGGAACATATCGGCGTGACCGTGGTAACAGCCCTCGAATTTGATGATTTTATCCCGGCCGGTAAAAGCCCGCATTAAGCGCAGGACGGACATACAGGCTTCGGTGCCAGAATTGACAAAACGCACCATTTCAATGCTGGGAACGGCATCAATCACCATTTCAGCGAGAATATTTTCCTGGACACAGGGAGCCCCGAAACTGGTCCCTTTATCTAGGGCCTGGTGTAGGGCGGCAATCACTTCGGGATGGGCATGACCACAGATAGCCGGCCCCCAAGTTCCCACATAGTCGATGTATTCGTTACCGTCCACGTCGCGAATATAGGCCCCTTTGACGCCTTCAAAAACGATGGGTTGACCACCGACGGATTTAAAGGCCCGCACGGGGGAACTTACACCCCCCGGCATTAATTTTTGAGCGGCTGTAAAGATTTCTTTCGATTTTGTTGTTTGATACGAAGATGTGCTAACCAATCCTGTCTCCTTGTCTATTTGAGTCTATCGATTCCGGGGAATGCCCGGAGTTTTGTTTTGTTAATTTCCTGCTGCTTGTTCCATTTTAAAGATCACCAGCCTACATTTTACGCAATTTTTTCCCTAAGAAAGGCGCTGGTCGGCTAAAGTCTCGCTATTCTTGACTTGTAGCCTGATGCTTAACAGTTGATGTAATTGGGTGAGAAGGGGGGAAAATTTCACTTTTGACAATTTTTCCACAATCTTTTCAGAATTGCCAGAAAAACCTAGCAATGGGCGAAGTTATTGCTCTTGATAGATTTTAGACCGGAAAGAGCGATCAAAAAAAGCTCCGGTTTTCCACAGATTTTCCACAGGGGAATTCTTGCTATTATTTCTTAGCGTACAAAAAAACTATTCCTGCTATGAAATTTACCAGTAGTCAAAGCGAACTCAACAGCAATTTATCCCTAGTTAGTCGGGCCGTTGCCAGTCGTCCTACCCATCCGGTGTTGGGCAATGTTCTCTTTTGTGCCGATGAGGAAAAGGGCGAAATTAGCCTGACTGCTTTTGATTTGAGTTTAGGGATTCGCACCAGTTTTCGGGCCGAGGTGGTGGAAGGGGGCAAAATTACCCTGCCGGCAAAATTGCTTAACGATATTGTCTCTCGTTTGGGAGAGGGGGAAATCACTATCTCTGTGGAAGAAAACGAGAATGATGAGGAGCATAGTCTCGCTTTCCTGAAAACTGCCTCGGCACAGTTCCAAATTCGCGGCATGAAGGCCGATGAGTTCCCAGAATTGCCCACGGTGGCCGATGGGGAAATTGTTAATTTACCTGTAGTTGCCTTGACAGAGGGACTAAAAGGTGCATTGTTTGCCGCTAGTGGCGATGAAACTAAACAGGTGTTGACGGGGGTGCATTTAACTAAAACCGTCGATTGTCTAGAATTTGCCGCTACAGACGGTCATCGTTTAGCGGTGGTACAAACTCCCCTAGAGGAGGTAGAAAGTGCCTCTGGTGGCTTTAATGTCACCATTCCGGCCCGGGCCCTGCGAGAATTGGAAAGAATGATGTCAACAAAACAAAATATCGAGACTGTTACTCTGCATGTGGATGATTCTCAAGTCATCTTTGAAATGGGGGAACAGAGGTTAACCAGTCGTAAGTTAGAAGGGGCCTATCCCACTTATAATCAGTTAATTCCTAAATCCTTCGAGCGCTCTTTGGTTTTAGACCGCAAACAATTAATCCGTTGTTTGGAATTAGTGGCGGTTTTATCGGACCAAAAGAATAATTTAGTCAAGTTTAGTCTCGATAGCGAAAATGACCGTTTATCCCTAGCGGTGGAATCTCCCGATTTAGGTAGCGCCAAAGAGTCCATGGCGGCGGAAATTCAGGGAGAAAGTGGCGATATTGCCTTTAATGTTAAATATTTGATGGACGGTTTGAAGGCTTTACCCAATAATGATATCCAAATGCAGTTAAATGCTAGTACCCAACCGGTTATTTTTACCCCCTTGGGAGGTTTAAAGATGACCTATTTGGTGATGCCGGTACAAATTCGTCAGTAGTTCTGACTTAATTGGAACCGTGGGATCTGTTTTTAACCTATCCCATTTTTGATCCTGTTAACTCAATCCTATTTTCTCGCCAAAGGATTGGGTTTATTTTCTCTATTTTGGCGATATACTGTTGATAATTGAACAAGTTAACGGATTGAATTGATATGTTATTATCTACTCCTGAAACAATTCAGCATATTCTTTGGCAAGGGCCACTAGAATTGGACAACGAACAAATTGCGGAAGAAAAATTTAGATTTATCTCACCTCCCTCACGGCCCAGCTATGCACCAACTGTTAGCATCGGAAAACCAGAAGTTTGGCCATTAGCTGAACTTTATTCTGGTGTAATTCCCTCTTGGTTAGAGGTAAAACAGAATGAGGCACAGTTTTTTTTAGTCCGTTTTGCCTGTTCTCTTCGTAATAGTGGAGAAGATAAATTTCAAATTACTCAAGCTAAATTTTCTGTTGATTTACTGCCCGATAATCAACAAAACCGGGCTATTGCTTTTGATCTATATCCGTTGGAAATAAATCAGGAAATCAAGCGTAACTGTAAAGTTAGTCTGTCCCCCAATATCAAGTTTAAGGAAGCTCAGGCAAGTTTAGGAGGAACAGATTTTGCCCTAGAATACCCCGAATTACAACCAACAATTATAGCCCCAGGAGTTGGGGAATATAAGGCTGATTGGGAATATCGAAAAGCACAGGGAAAAGGAGTTCAAGGAAGTAAATTTATGCACATGATTGTCAAAGTCCCTAATAATATGCAATTGGTGAGGACTAAGTTAAATTTAACTGCCCGCTTGGAACAAAATGGTAATCCCTTAGTTAAATGGCTTTTTAAAACTGACATTCAAAAAGTGCCAAGCGATTGCTTAATAGTCAATTTAGTTAGCTAATATTTACTCAATCCCCACATCAATAAATGCTTGAGAAATAGCATCTAATTGAACCTCTATATGAGGAGAGGGTGCTAGTAATCGCTGTGCTTGTTGTTCAAATACTCTACGACTATCGAGGAAGTTATCCAACGAGAGAATATTTTCTAGAACAGCACCGAATAGCTCAAGAGCAAATTCGCCATTAAAAAGAGGCTCTCCATCGATGAAAGTGTTATGAATTGTCATCAATCGATAAAAAGCATGACTATGAATCAAGGAAAGTTCATGATAATTCTCGGCCGTATTCCAATCAATTTGTCCATAGACAGACCCTGCATCTGTAAACCTTAAAGAAAGTAATGTATCTAATCGTCTCAGGGATCCAGTTCCTTCTTGAAAGTTTTCTCCCACATCCCACAGCCAATTATGAGGATTATTCCAATAAAAACCATAATCCCTATGATAGTTACGCACTAAAACCGCAAATATATCACAAAAAGATTCTTCAAGTGCATTTTTTTGTGGACACTTATTATTTGGCTTTTGATCACTTGAAAATTTATTAATTTGCTGAATTAAACCATGACAAAATTCATGAGCTACTACTGTGATATCGGTTCCATAGGAACGGTTTATACCATTAATTTCTCTTTGTGCAAATAAGGCTCGTTTTGTGTACCATGCGGCAGGCTGATAGTAACCATTTATTGTGGCAACATTAATGATAGCTTTATATTGATCTAGTGGTCTGCTGAAGTTACCGTTGATAAACTGGGCAACGGTTTCGACATTATCGCGAGCTTGTTGGCAAAAATCGTGACAAGGATCATCGACTAATAGGTGGTCAGCAAGAGTGATATTAGAGGAATAATCTTTATATCTCAAATTATAAGTTTGTGGAAGCCCGCAGTTACCATTAGATGGTGCGCCATGGCATTCTGTGCAGAACATAAGTTTTTGCCCCCGATAAATTCACAAGTTTCAGTCAGTAGTTAAGTAATTAATCTTGTTAGAAAGTCGCCCAATGTGTCAAGATGGTAAAATTGCCAGAATTTAGGCAAAGCAAAGCCACAGAAAATGGATAAAATACCCATGTAAGTAGCTGATTATAATTAAATTGAAGATGGATTTTGGTGTCGATCCCCCCTTAATCCCCCCTTGATAAGGGTGGTGTCGATCCCCCCTTAATCCCCCCTTGATAAGGGTGGTGTCTGAAAGTTTTTAACACCTACCTACTTATTTCCTGTTAAAAAGTGAGTTATATTTAAATAATGCAAAAAAAGCTCACCAAAACCAGCCCAATAGTTAGGGATATTTGGGTAAATATCTCCAAACGATAGACAGTTTGGCAGTAGGTTATGGACAGAACCCTTTTAGCAGAAGGTTCTCAAATTTGAGAGTTCGAGCATTATCTCCCCTGTGTGGGCATCTATCACATAATCAGTTAATTCCAGTGATGTTCCAACAGATTTTCCGCCACTGGTTGGAGCCATAACTTTAATGTTCGTAACATAAACAAGTCTCCATTCACCTAGCTTGTGACTGGAGCCATTAGAAAAGTGTTTGAAATAATAGTAAAGCTGGGGATTAACATCACAATGCTCTAGGGCTTCTCGGGAAATAGGCTCACCCTTCTTAAGACAATATTTGCTTATCGAATATTTTATATCTTTTTCAGTAACTTTCGGATTTTTGTCAGGGTCAGGAAATCCTTTTTTTACAGCTTCATCTTGAGCAACTTCAGACGAGTTTGCAAACAAAAATTTATTGTCTTCGTCTAAATCAACAATGATCGAGGAGCCGTATAAAGGGATGTCTTGGTGTCGGAGGCGATATTTGAATTTGAATGCTTGAGTAAATTTCGATCGATTTTTGTTTGAGGGGATAGATATTTTGAAAAAGCAAGGATATCTACCTGTCACCCAAAAAATAGTCAGTGAAGATAAAGTGATTGGCAATACAAGAAATAGTGCTGTTTGGTCTTATTCTCTGGTTAAGTTATGCAAACAGGAAGATGTGGAAAAATCTCTAGAAGGTGAAATTAATTATAATCAAATTGTCGCCGATCAAGAATTAGCAACAGGAGAATTTTATGGATTCGATCTTCTAGAATCTGCCGCTAAGTCTGCCCTTCACGCTCGACTGAGAGCCATTGAAAAAATGGCAATTAATTCTCAGCAATATCTACAACAACTTTGTCAGAGAATTGAGGAAAAATATATACTAGAAAAAGCAGAAAAATGGATAAAATTTTACCCTTTCTCTCTCAGGGCTATGCAAGATTATTTAGAAAAAAAGCTGTTTAAGGATAAATATCGCAATTGGGATGAGAGAAATTTCAAGGAAGTTAATAATAATCAAGCTTGGAGTAGGGTGGCCTATGAAGCACATTTGGCAATTATTCAAGTATATCTTCAAGAGGGTCTCTATCGTATTGCCCAAAAATATCTTGAGGTTATTAAACCCCATATCGAAAAGGGACGACTAGACGATAAACTATTAGTTAGTCTCTACCATATCTGTCTATTTGATTATCATTTTTATACAGACCTTGAAGATGAGGAACGTGACCATCAAGAAAGGGGTTTTGCAATTCGTAAAGCTGAAGAATGTTTGAACACTGCTGAAGAATATTTGCAGGAATATTTGAAAGAATACGCAATCATTGGTGAATACTCTCAAACTAATGCTCATCCTTTTTTCTATTATCTATCTCGTATCTATTCTCACCGCGCCAAAATTTATATCTTTTTCCCTGGCTACATTGCCCAATTACCCAATCCAAAAACTCATTTATTAATTGAACCTCTTCGTCTCTTAGAAAAAGCTCGTATTTATGCGGCTAGAGACGGTGATGCTAATTACTATGCTTACTGGACAGTGTATCAAATTTGGTCTTATTTAATCACTGCTTATGTCGGAGACACCAATCGATTAACGGAAAAATTTAGCCGCCAAAATTGTCTAGAATGGGCCGAACGTTTAATTAAAAATGCTCTTGATTGTTATGGAGAGCGAGGCAGAAAATCTTATCAACAGATAAAAAATTATAGTGGTAAACAGACAGAGTTTGTTATATTAAATATAGTTTATGAAAAATACAATGATATTTATGTGCAAACTATTCCCCCAATTCTTGAAATCGGAAAGGGCAGCAGCCACTTAGATGAGTTTTATCAAGGAATATTTAAATCTTCTAGTCAATCTCAAGAAAAAATTATACAGCTACCCATGTCAGCATTAACTTACCTTGACTCAAATTCAGATAATAAAGTTTATTTATTTGGTATTCACGCTAGTCTTCTTTTATTTGGGTTGGGACTGGTGGAACTTTGTAAAGATAATCAGGAAGAAGGATTAGAAGAAAGTATTCGTATGGCGATGAAAAGGTTTACTTTAGGAGCGGCAATTGCATCTGAGGGAACAGTGGATGAAAAAAGAGGAGAAAAAACCTATCTTCAGCGAATATTTACCGAGCAAAAGCCAAATAAAGATCAAAAAATGCCCGAAGATTTTCAAATTAGAGGCTTATATCCTCACCGGTTAACTCAGTTTACCGCTAAAGGGAAAATTTTTGCGGCAACCTGTCGAGTAATTCTCCTTTTGTATAACTACGAAAAATATAGTAGCTATTGGCCAGAGGTCGCCTATCTTTTGAATGATTTACACGATGCTCAAACTATTATAAGATCGAATAATCCTGATTATTCTTTGGGACAAAATCGCTATAGTGGTCATCTAGAACAACAATTTAAAGGGGTTAAAAGTTACTTGGAAAGTCCGAAAAATTCTGTCAAATCAGGTTCTTTAAAGGAAATTAGAAACAGAATTGTCACTGATATATTCAAAATACTTCGCGGCGACAAAGTGTAAGCTGCCCACCCACTTAAATTACTTGTTGAGATGAGGCACTCTTGCAACAGTAAAGGGATTGGGGGAGATTCAGCCAATCTAAGGATAGGGGGGTTAAAATGCGTCTTAGCTTAAAACCCCAGACCCTGCACCCTGTCCCCACGAAAAACTTTTTCAGCAAACCTTACTGATGATTTTCCCAGAAAAATCAAGAGAGCAATCTTTTTTCTAACCATGCTAGGACACTTTGAACATCAGCCACTTTTTCTCCTTTAGGTACAGGTGGACGTTGTACCATTACCACGGTTATTCCCAACTCTCTAGCGGCGATAATTTTAGCGTAAGTGGCATCACCGCCGCTATTTTTACTCACGATCGCCCCAATGTTATATTCTTGTAAAAGAGAGCGCTCTGACTGCAAAGAAAAAGGCCCCCGTTCCAACAATAATTTTCCAACTGGTACGATGGCATCTGGTTCCGGCGGGTCAATCATCCGCATCAAAAACCAGATATTTTTTAGATGTGCATAACTTGCCAGTTCTTGCCGACCAATAGTGAGAAATATCCGCGGTGCTAACCCCGGTAAAATATTCGCCGCCGCTTGATTGTTTTCTACTTCAATCCAATTATCTCCAGATACTTTTTCCCAAGCTGGACGACTTAACATTAATCGAGGAATACCACAATCTGAGGCGGCTTGAGCGGCATTAAAGGAAATTTGTGCGGCAAAGGGATGGGTGGCATCAATTAAACAATCAATACCTTCTTGCCGCAGATAATTGGCTAACCCGGTGGCACCACCAAACCCCCCCCGGCGAGAGGGAGTTGTGAGAGTAATCGGTTCTCTCGTGCGACCGGCAAAGGAAGCGATGGCATCTATACCCGGAATTGCCGCAATTTTAGCCGCTAATGCCGCCGCTTCCCCCGTTCCCCCTAAAATCAGCACTCTTTTATTTTTAGTCATCCAGCAATTGCCAAAAGGTTAACTAATTTTCCATCTTCCTACCTTCCCTTGCAAAGGAAAGAGATTTGGGGGTTACACAAGAGCTAGAACCTCTGGAAACGAGTTATAGTTATTTCAATTAAGATTGAGAATGTCAATCCCAGAGTTTATAAGGGTTTTGTCGGTCTAGACTGTATGAGACTTATCTGAAATGACTATACAAGGGAAATCCTTGCAACGCGGTACACTACCTCTTGCCTCTTGCCTATTGCCTATCCCAACCAAGAAATTAATTTTACACGACTACTTACTTAATAGTGACGTGGAGTATAAACCCATTGCTTGGTTTTACCTTGCTCAATCAGGCGAGTTTTACTCGATCCGATCAAAATTATGGTTCGCATATCCGCATCTTTAATAGTCATATCCTCTAGGAATTTCACCGTCACTGTTTCCCCTTTTCGTCCTAAATTACGCGCTAATACCACGGGAGTTTGCGGCGATCGCCATTGTAATAAAATCTCTTTTGCCTTCTCCAATTGCCAAGTGCGCTCTTGAGACACAGGATTATAAAATGCGATCGCTAAATCGGCCCGGGCCGCTAATTCAATACGCTGAGAAATCACCTGCCAAGATTTGAGAAGATCCGATAGGGAAATCGCACAAAAATCATGGCCTAAAGGTGCGCCAACCCTGGCAGCCGCCGCTTGCAGGGCCGAAATCCCCGGACAGACCTGAATGGCCACCTGCTGCCATGCCGGTTTGGCTTTTTTTTCTAATACCTCAAACACAGCTGCAGCCATGGCATAAATGCCGGGATCTCCGGAGGAAACTAAGACAACCGATCGCCCCTTAGCCGCTAAATCCAGGGCCATTTCTGCGCGATCGAGTTCCACCCGATTATCCGATTCATGGCGGACAATTTCTGGTTTTCGCAGGAATTCTACTAAATCCAAATAAGTTTTATAACCCACCCAATCCGTGGCTTTTTCCAACACTTCTCGAACTTCCGGCGACATCCAATTTAGCGCACCCGGTCCAGTTCCGACTATGGCTAATTTACCTTGACTTTCCTGGGCCAAATCCCCTGGTAGTAAACCTGATTTTTCCTTAATTTGCTGGCTTTCCTCACAGAGATAAACTAAACAGTTACTGCTAGGTTTTGCCAAGTTTAAGTTATTTTTATCGATAATCTCAATGCTCAATTTTGCTGCTGATGAAATTGGTAAATTACTATTTTTTAACCAGTCCGCTTCACCGATTAATTTTACTTTTTCACCAGCTAATAAATCGGACAAAAACTTCTTAGCATCATCGGGATTAACTAACTGATAACCCGGTGGTGGCGATAATAAAGTCGTTTTAAATCTAATATCACCAGTGGTGGTAATTGCGGGGGAAATTTGCCAAACCGAGGCAATTTGACGAGCGAGATCATTAACCCCTTGTAAACCCCCCAACAAAGGCACTACGGCGCTGCCATCTTCGGCGATTGCTAATACAGGCGGTTCTTGCCATTTATTAGTTAATAAAGGTGCTAAAGTGCGAATTAAAATACCCGCCGCACAAATGCCAATAATTGGCGTTCCTGTCTGGAAAAATTCTCGCACCGTTTCGCCAAAATTACTATAGGTAAAATCAGCCGAATGGGTACGATCTATTAATCCATAAACCACTGCTTCTGGTAGGGCCATTTGCACTTGACGAGCAACGGGGATACTGGTTTCTCCTAAAATGAAAATAGCTGGAGGTTTCATTTGGCTTCCCCCGACTGCGCTGCGGTTAACTTTTGGATAAATTCTTGATGTTCTACCGAGTTAATTCCAGCCTTTAAGATGTCCAACACCCGTGACATATTGCCGTTGAGCATGGCTGAAATATCTAACCACAAACCCGGAAATACTAGAGAGCAAATCACTCCTTCTTGGTTGGGTAACAAAGAAATATAATCGCCATCTTGTAAACTAAACCAATCAATTTTTTGATCAAATACCTGCCAAATAAGATATTCTTGAATGCCACTGCGCCGATAAGCACGTTTTTTATCCCCTAAATCTATGGCGGCACTACTAGCGGCAATTTCTACCACTAATTCCGGCGCTCCTTCTAGGTATCCCTCTACAGTTAGGGTTGATTTTCCCCCACTTTCTTGACTGATTAATAACACCCCATCCGGCTGTAGTTCGTTGTCGATATCCAAGCGAACTGTTGGCTCAATACCCATTTGTACTTGGGGTGTAGCAGCTTGATAAACTCCCACCCAAGTGATTAAACGTCCGTGGGGTTCAGCATGAAATTTAAACCTTAATGGGGATGCCATATATACAACTCCTTCGATCAGTTCGGCTTTTTTTAATCCTGGCATAGCTTGATAACGGCGCTCGAATTCGGGACGAATTAAGCGATCCCCATTTTCTAACGGGGGTAAATGTTGAGTGGTTACAGCCTGAGAATTTAAGGATTTAACCGGGGAAGAAGTCATGGTGGCAGTCTTTGGGAACAAAACAGCATTGATTTTATTATAGATTGTTTTATTGGACTTCTTGAGGGATTTAATTTTTAACTGAAATTTCGCCAGAAGTCCTGAGCTTTTAGCGATGGGATGAATGGCAACCAACAGATAGACAATTACCCAAAACTATAGCATTTATCTTAGTGGTGAGGTACAAAGTTTTCGTTTTGGGAAGTCGGTAGTCGATACCAAATTAGGTTACACTTCATCTAGTATGAGAAACGCTATCATAACTGATATAGCGCACCTAAATGAAAGGTAAACGTCCTCTCCTAGAGCCTACCCGTTCACGAATAACCGATAACTGATAATGTTGGTTCCCCTTACCCGTCAATCGATCGAGCAAATTGTCCCGATTATCGCCACCGGCCCCCAGTACGCTCACTATTGGGGTAAATGGTCTGATTTTCTGCGCCGTTTATTCATTTCTATCATCGCTCTCACCGCAGCTTGGTTAATCGGTAATTTATTCGGTCCCGGTGGTTTAACGATTAAACTGATTTTCGACATTATCGCTGGTTTATATTGGCTCTGGGGTCCGGTTTATTGGGCCAGTGTTCGCAATAATACCTATCGTCGTCTTCCCTACGGAGGGTTTTGGCGCGGTCGCGTTTTCGATGCTTTTGTCACCGAGGAATTAATCGGGGAAGAAGAAAGGGTCAATAAACGCGGGGAATTAGAGGTTATCGAAAATCGCCAACGCTGTATTAATCTAGAAATCGGTGATCAAACTGGCTTTTCGGCGATCGTTCGCGCTCCCCTCAAACGCATCCATAAATCGATCCGTCCCGGGATGGTGGCCGAAGCTTTGTTAATGTCTCGAGAACCCGATTTAGGGGATATCAATCAGCTTTCTGATGTCCATCTTCCCCAACTCGACCAGTGGATAGGGGAATATCCTGTGCTGCGACGGGATATTTTTCAGCAAGTTAGTCGCGAATTAGGAGGGGGAAAAGAACCCCGGCCAAAACCTTCTCGTTATTCTAATAATGTCATCCGAAGACGCAAAACCCGTTAATGGTTCGGCGATCTTTGAAAAGATACCAGTTTCCCGGTCATCAATTAATCATAATTTACAGATTTTGGCTAATTTAATCCTTGTTTTTGCTGTTTTTGAACCATCAAAAATTAATTATGCAAGGGGTTCAATATAATGTTAATTAAGCTTAGAAGGAGATAAATCGATGACGGCATCCTATGAGCAAGACTTTGGACTTTGGGCCGAACAAATGGCCGATTTATTAGCCTCCGGTCGGTTTTCCGAGTTAGATATTGAGAATTTAGTCGAAGAGGTGCGGGATTTGTCGAAACGGGAGCGCGATCGCTTACTCGCTAGTCTCAGATTAATTTTGCATCATTTATTAAAGTGGGACTATCAACCTCAACGGCGATCCAGGGGTTGGTTGGGAACTATTCAACGAGAAAGAGCTAATATTAGGCTCTATTTAGACGATAGCCCCAGTTTAAGGCGATATTTAACCGATGAAAGCCTATTTAAACTCTATGCTGTTGCTTGTGCCGATGCCTTTAGAGAGACGGGATTAGAGTTTCCCCCCGTTTGTCCCTACGGTATTGAGGATATTTTAAATCGTTCTCTTCATTTGTCGGAATGATAGACGAATCCCCTCACCTAACGACTGTATCTTAGAATACATTTTGCCTACCAAAACCAGCCGAAACCCCTAGTCATTTTCTTCTTCTCTATTTTCAATATTTATTGCTGACATTTCTGAAGGCAAAGGAGTTGCTAACGAATATTGACATCAATCATCAATTGATTTTTTTCAATCTTTATATTCGCTCTTTTCACAACAATGAAAGCAGAAATAGAATCACTGGCATCGTATTCAAGAGAAAAATCTCTTTTATAACTAGCGTCCTCTAACCATTCAGCAATATTACGCCAATTCTCTACCTTGCCATGATTATTACCCACCAGTTCTTTAACGTATTGATAGAGCGTAGTGCATAAATCTACCTCAACGCCTTTACGACTCTTCTTGAGTTTTTCAGCAATTTCTGTGGGACTATAACCGCAGAGTAATCCTTGTAAATGTTTTTTTTCAGTAGGAGTCAGTCGCTTTCCCTTAACAGAAGCAAGATCAAGATAAAGAGTTTCTAAGTCCCATTGACTCATAGCTCGGGCAAAAGGGTCATTATTGGTATCCATAAATTTTTGCCTAAAAATTTCCTAGTCAGATTCTAGCATAATTCCTAGTGTTGACTAATTGAATGATGTAGAACCATAACTTATTGTAAATGATTAGTAAACAACCACTTTTTAATTGAGGTAATTAAATATGCCTATTTATACTCCTCCTACCAGTTATACTGGTACTAAAAATGGCGATATAATCTACGGATCTGCTCAAAATGATTATATTTTTGGGGCTGATGGGGGTGATCATTTATATGGCGGTCGTGGAAATGATACTCTTGCGGGAGGTGAAGGAAATGACTATCTTGATGGAGGCGATGGTGACGATATTTTGCAAGGATCGGACACTCTTAATTATTACTACGGCATCCCCGGTCTAACTGTCCCAGAATATGATACTTTAGTTGGAGGTGCGGGTCGTGATACATTTGTAATTGGGAATAATCGAGGTAATCTTAATATGGGGCCTGGTTATGCAGTAATAGCTGATTTTACCTCTTTTGTTGATCGCATTCAAGTTAAAGTAAGTGGAGTATCTGCAGTAACTGGTATTACTCTTAAAAAACAAAATATGGTTGGAGGAGGTGCTTCAGATACACTTATTTATAATGGTACAGATTTGATAGCAGTTGTTCAAGATAATAGTAGTTTACAATTAAATAGTAGTTATTTTAACTTTGTTTAATGCAACGATCAGATTTTGTAGGGTGCGTGTTTGCGGCTACTAATTCTGATGAAAAACCAAAATTAACAATCCGCACCCGACGCAGCAAATTTATTATTAAATTGGTGCATTATGCTTTCGCACTTCACACCCTAAGAGTGGTAAGAAGTTGAAGGGTGATCGTTCTTGTCGGTGGGGTGGAGTGCGATCTCTGTCATCGAATAAGATATAATTGGGAAAGTCCAAATAATTAAAGCATTATGAGTTACCAAAACATTATTACCATTGAACCAGGAAAACGCAGCGGAAAACCCTGCATTCGAGGAATGCGTATAACTGTGTACGATATTCTAGAATATTTAGCAGCAGGAATGACAGAAGCAGAAATTCTTGAGGATTTTTCAGAATTAACTTCCGAGGATATCAAAGCTTGTTTGGCTTTTGCTGCTGATCGAGAGAAAAAATTATTTATCACCTCTTTATGAAACTGTTATTAGATGAAAATTTGTCAGATCGGATTATTGATAAAATAATTGATTTATATTCTGATTCTCAGCACGTCAAGACTTTAGGACTGATCAATACTGATGATGCACTTATCTGGGAATTTGCCAAATTCAACGATTTTGTAATTGTCTCTAAAGATGCCGATTTTCATCAGCGCAGTCTATTATATGGTCATCCACCCAAATTTATCTATCTTAGTATTGGCAATAGTCCCACTGCAAAAATTATCGAAATTTTAAGGGATAATTTTTTAATCGTTATTAAATTTTACAATAGTGAAACAGAAAGTATGCTGATATTAAGTTGAGTGTGAGCGCTTAATCTGGTAGGGTTTGTGTTTGCGGCCACCAATTCTGTTAAAAAAACAAAATCAATAATCTGCACCCCACGCACCAACTTTGTCATTAAATTGGTGCGTTACTACGATTAATTTTCTCACTGGATTGACCGAAGGAAACGCAACACACATTAGATAGGGTTTGCCGAAAAAGCTTTTCGTGGGGTTAGGAGTCAGTCCCGATGAAAAAATTTTCACCACCACAGATGAAAGAGGTTTCTTTCCCTACACCCGTTCGGCTGAGCTCACGGCCGAAGCCCACACCCGTTCGGACCTCGGCCATCTATATATATTGGGTTTGCTAAAAAGCTTTTCGTGGGGTTAGGAGTCAGTATTCAGTGATCAGATGCGGGTTTTCAGTTCACTGTTTACTGTTCACAGCAAAAAACTCCCTACTCCCTGCTCCTTTATACCTTTTAAACAGGATTTAGTATTAGCATCCATTAACATTTCTGATTCTATAGTTAAGTTTGGCTAATAACAGCTTGTTTTTAGTTTTTTGTCAAGCCCCTATTATAATTTTTAATCTCTGACCCTTAGTCCCATTGAACATTGATCTTAAAAATCTGGTTTTTTGTAGCGAAGACAACAGTTTTATTAACCATTATCTGCTGCTATAGAGGGAATTCGGGGAGGGCTGATAATCCTTGAAACCCTTATCAATACTAGCATTATTCCCTCTCAAAATTTCACTAATTCCCCAAGTTTTCCTAACCTTGCCCCCCCTAGGACACAAAAAATTAAAAACTTACCATCCTAACTTGGTTTTTGGCGCAAGTCAACCCTTTATTTAAATTTTTGATTCTTTTTGCCGATAACGATATAAATTCTCGTAATGACCAACCAATTTTCCGTGATACGGTTGAACAGAAAGCAACCAAGTTAGCTCTGCAAGCAAAAAGGAATGTTAGCAAATTCCTTCAGCTTTGCATTGGGAACTTGCTAACGCACAATAAGAAAGTCTATGAATAAACAACTGATCAACAAACTACAAGCTGTAACTGCCCTTACCGTAGTGGGGACTACAGCCTCGATAATTTGTTCCCAGACAGCAGGACACAGCAACAGCCTGACGGATATTAGCGTAGGTCGTCAAACTGTTATCGAGCCAACCACTCAAACCGTTCTGTCCGCTTTTTCTAATAGTCGAACATTCGATTCAGATATTAGAGTATCACGTTCGGTTCAAGATAATGCTAACGAAATTCTAAAAACTTTGGAGTCCCTAGTGGACAAAGAAAATACCGTCCCAGCAAGCGTTACACCCCGAACCCAAGAGGCCATTCCTTCGACGATACAACCCCAATCACAACCCAATCAAGTCAAGCCGGCCCCAGCCAGCAATCCTGCCTCAGTCACACCGCCAGAGAAGCCAAAAACAACCCAAGGGACAAAAACCAGCAGTCGCCCCCGTAAACGGGGAATGGCCTCTTGGTATGGTTCCGGTTTCCACGGTCGTCGCACCGCTAGTGGTGAGACTTTTAACTCTAGTGGTTTAACTGCTGCTCATCGCTATCTACCTTTCGGCACCAAGGTTAGGGTAACTAATCTGCATAACGGGCGCTCGGTGGTGGTGCGAATTAACGATCGCGGTCCGTTTAGCGGTGGTCGCGTCATCGATCTCTCCAGAGGTGCGGCAGCGATTATCGGTGTCTTCCAATCGGGAGTTGCCCCAGTGGTCTTGGAAGTTTTAGGCAGATAATCAGTTATCAGTGATCAGTAATCAGTGATCAGTTATCAGTAAACAGTAAGCAGTGAAAAGATAGCACTGTTAATGCTATTCAATACAAAAGATGCGATCGCTTTTGAGAGGAGACAAGCCAGGCAGTGAAAAGATAGCACTGTTAATGCTATTCAATACCCCTCACTCAATAATGCGTCTTGGAAAATTTAGTACAAATGCTCGGGCTTCCTCCTTATCCCTGACTAAAAACTCACATCTGATCACTGGTAACTGGTAACTGATCACTGGTAACTGGTAACTGCTATAGTGATCCTATTGGGATTTGACGGGGTTTATGTTAGAAATTAACGATTTATCGGTTAATTATGGCGGAATAAAGGCATTACAGCAGGTTAGCTTAAGGGTAGAAACGGGGGAAATTGTCACCCTGATTGGAGCGAACGGAGCAGGAAAAACGACGACTCTAAAGACGATATCTCGGCTTTTAACGGCAAAGACGGGGCGAATAATTTATCAAGGTCAAGATATTACCCATTTACCGCCCCATGAAATCGTTAAACGGGGAATTGCCCATAGTCCAGAAGGGAGAAGAATCTTAGCTCGTCAAACAGTCTTGACAAATTTGCAGTTAGGTGCTTATACGAGAAGCGATCGCCTAGGAGTAAAAAGTGATATCGAAGAGCAGTGGCAACTTTTTCCCCGACTATCGGAGCGCCGAGAGCAGTTAGCGGGAACCCTAAGCGGTGGGGAACAGCAGATGCTGGCGATCGCCAGAGCTTTAATGAGTCGTCCCAAGTTATTGTTACTAGACGAACCCAGTTTAGGACTAGCGCCGCAGATAGTGCGAGAAATCTTCAGTATTATCCGTAAATTAAACGAATCGGGAGTAACTATCCTGTTAGTGGAACAAAACGCCCATTTAGCCCTAGAAACTGCCAATCGCGGCTATGTTTTGGCAGCGGGACGCTTGACTATTGCGGGACAAGCTGGGGATTTACTCAAGGATGAGCGAGTTAAACAAGCTTATTTGGGCTGATCAATCACAGTGCGGGGATCATTGAAGAAAATCTATAGTAAAACTTGGTAAAAAATATTAACAAAATTTTACAAAGTCGCCTAGAATGAACACATAACCAAATAGGTATTTTTTCTTACTGCCATGCTAACGGCTAACTTCCCCTGGCTCACTGCCATCATTTTGCTCCCCTTGCTTGCCTCCTTCCTTATCCCTGTAATCCCCGACAAGGAAGGAAAAACTGTTCGTTGGTTCGCTCTTGGAGTCGGACTAGCAGACTTTATATTAATGTGCTACGTCTTTTTACAAAAATATGATTTAAGCAACCCCAACCTACAATTAGTGGAAAAAATCGATTGGGTTCCCCAAATTGGTTTAAGTTGGGCGGTGTCGGTGGATGGTATCTCGGCACCGTTAGTTTTATTAGCAGGATTGGTGACAACCCTTTCTATCTTGGCCGCGTGGCAAGTGGACCGCAAACCCCGTTTATTCTACTTCCTGATGCTGTTGCTCTACGCCGCTCAGATTGGTGTTTTCGTCGCCCAAGACTTATTATTATTCTTCTTAATGTGGGAAATCGAGTTAATTCCCGTTTATCTACTCGTTTCCATCTGGGGTGGTCAAAAACGTCGTTATGCCGCCACTAAATTCCTACTCTACACCGCCGCCGCTTCTATCTTCATCCTCGTTGCCGGTCTAGCTATGGCCCTTTACGGTGGTGGTGCCATGACCTTTGATATGGCGGAATTAGGATTTAAAGATTATCCCCTCGCTTTAGAATTAGTCCTTTACGCCGGTTTATTAATCGCTTTCGGAGTCAAACTGGCCATCTTCCCCCTCCATACTTGGCTCCCCGATGCTCACGGTGAAGCTTCTGCACCTGTATCGATGATTCTCGCTGGTGTTCTCCTTAAAATGGGTGGTTATGGTTTAATCCGCCTTAATATGGGGCTTCTACCCGATGCACACATCTACTTTGCCCCGATTCTAGCGATTCTCGGTGTCGTTAATATTATTTACGGTGCTTTCGCTTCCTTCGGTCAACAAAACATGAAGCGCCGTCTCGCTTATTCCTCGGTTTCACACATGGGATTCGTCCTTTTAGGGATTGCTTCCTTTACCGATGTGGGTATTAGCGGCGCTATGTTACAAATGCTCTCCCACGGTTTAATTGCCGCCGTCTTATTCTTCCTTGCTGGTGTCACCTACGACCGCACCCATACCTTAGCTTTAAACGAGATGGGTGGGATTGCTCAAGCGATGCCGAAAGTATTCGCTCTCTTTACTGCCGGCGCCATGGCTTCCCTAGCGTTACCCGGAATGAGCGGTTTTGCCAGTGAAATTACTGTATTTATCGGTGTCACTAGCAGTGACGTTTATAGCCAAACCTTCCGGGTTGTGACTGTTTTCCTCGCTTCCGTTGGTTTAATTCTCACCCCGATTTATCTACTCTCCATGCTTCGTCAAGTTTTCTACGGAGATAGTTCTTCCTGCGATATTACTAACATTCTCCCCAACAAAAGCAACGAACAAGCAGTTTGTTTCGGTACTAGCTGTGTCCTCCCTCATGAATCAGAATATATTGACGCTAAACCCAGAGAAATCTTTATCGCTGTCTCTTTCCTCGCTTTGATTGTCGCTATCGGTTTTTATCCCCAACTGGCTACCCGTATCTACGATGTGAAAACGGTGGCAGTTAACTCGGAAGTGCGTCAAGCTTACACAGAAATCGCCGCTACTCGTCAAAATATCTACGCTGAAACTCAACCGGACGTAAGCGCCAAGGTTGCCAGTATATTCCAATAAATTGGCAAGTCTAAAGTGAATAGGTTATTAGGAGTAGAAATTCTGCTCCTGATTTTTTTGGCGAGGAGAAAGATGCGAGCATTTATACAGAAAACGGGTTTCTCGGAGAAACCCGTTTTCTACTCAAAAGGCAAAAAGGGGAATAAATAATCAGTCTTTAATAACCAGATTTAGTATAATATCGTCTCTGGGATCAAAACAAAAGCTTAGAATAGAGAAAATATGTGGACTTTTATTGATTTATTTGCCGGTATAGGAGGATTTAGAATCGCCCTAGAAAATCTCGGTTGTCAATGCGTTTTTTCTTCGGAAATCGATCCTCACTCCCAAAAGGTTTACTTAGCTAACTATGGTCATTTACCCGATAATCAAGACATCAGAAAATTAGAGGTAAAAACTGTCCCCGATCATGATATACTCTGTGGCGGGTTTCCCTGTCAAGCGTTTAGTATCGCTGGCAGAAAACACGGTTTTGAAGATGCACGCGGAACCTTATTTTTTGAAGTTGCCCGGATCCTACACGAAAAGAAACCGAAAGCTTTTATCTTAGAAAATGTCCAGGGTTTAGTCCATCATGATCGAGGTAAAACTTTAAAAACTATTTTAGATATATTAGAAAAGGATTTGCATTATTTTGTCCCTAGTCCCCAGATTTTAAATGCCAGATATTTTGGGGTTCCTCAAAACCGTCCCCGAATTTTTATCGTCGGTTTTCGAGAGGATTTAAATATTTACCATTTTTCCTATCCTCAACCAACCCATCAAGAAACTTGTCTCAAAGATATCCTAGAAGAAAAGGAAGTTAGCGTTAAATATTATCTCTCTAATCAGTATTTAGAAACCTTGTTTAAACACAAGACCAGACACCAAAATAAAGGTAATGGGTTCGGTTATGAGATTATTTCTCCCGATGGTATCGCTAATGCTATTGTGGTGGGAGGTATGGGAAAAGAAAGAAATTTAGTTATCGATAAAAGACTGACTAATTTTACTCCCATTACTCGCATTAAGGGAGAGGTAAATAAATTATTCGTCCGCAGAATGACCCCCAGAGAATGGGCAAGATTACAGGGATTTACCGATAGTTTTCAGATTGTTGTTAGCGATGTTCAAGCTTATAAACAATTCGGTAATTCTGTGGCTATTCCCGTAGTAAAAGCGGTGGCAAAGGAGGTGATTAAAGCTTTAGATTTATCCAGAAATTCTCAAGAAAATATCAGGGTTAGAGACCTACAGGGGAGACAATTAGAACTATTGTCAATCTGAGGAACAATAACAATTGTTTCTAGGGTTTTGGGTATATCAAGAATAGTTATTATTGGAACGATGCGTTCGCTGTTTAAGTAGGGAGGCACAATTATTTGTAGGATGGGTTAGCGGTAGCGTAACATGAGCGGGCGTTGGGTTTCATGCTTCAACCCAACCTACGTTCATCTTATATTTAATTCCACCCACCCACTTATGCTTGACTATAACTGGATTAACAGTGGACTTGTTGCATAATTAATTTTCGACAGTTCAAAAATGGGAAAAATAGCCATGAGGTAAAAATAAAAGAGCAACAGAGGTGATGGTTTCGCCGGTTGTGCTTGTTAAAGGTATCTTTCTTATACTACACTTGTAACATCAATAGGTTTTAGTATTTGGGAGAAAAAATTATGCGGACAATCACACGCACCACCACTACCGAGATGGAAGTCACCAGCATTCGTCTGGAAAGAGTCCTCAAAGACAAGCTGAAAGAGATTTCCGGCAATCAAGGTTATCAAGCACTCATTCGCGATGTCTTATGGAATTTCGTTCAGCAGAAATCAGGAGATTATCGACCGCAGTTTTGTGCTGGCGATATAAGGGCAGTATTTAACGCTACAGCTAGAAAAAATGAGATTTGCGCTCTTACAGGCAATTTAATCCCCGCTAATGCAACAATGTTGTTAGGTTTGACTATCTATGGCGATTTAGTCCCGTTGAGTATGGATAGTTATACCAATTTAAAATAAGTTTGAGTAGGGTGGGGCAAAATCCAGTATAGTTAGTCCTCACCCAAGGGAGATGGGAAGTGGGAATTATAAATTTAAATTATGAATTATGAATTGAGAGGTGGGGGGTTTTTTGCCGTGAACAGTGAACTGATAACCGATAACCGATAACTGATTACTGATTAATGATGACTGAAGCGATTTTACGAGTGGTTTTAATCAATCCGCAAATTCCGCCAAATACGGGGAATATTGCCCGTACTTGCGCCGCAACGAGGACAGAATTGCATTTAGTTGGTCCTTTGGGTTTTGAAATTAGCGATCGCTATCTGAAGCGGGCCGGCTTAGATTACTGGCCCTATGTAAAACTCATGTACTACTTGACAATCGACGACTTCTGTGCATATCAACAAAAGAGCGGCGGAAGGGCGATCGGGTTTACCGTGCGCGGTAGCAGTAGTTATCTGGAATACAGCTATCAAAGCGGAGATTGGCTACTTTTTGGCAGTGAAACCGACGGTATTCCGGCAGATTTATTAAATAAGTGCGATGACACGGTTTATATTCCCATGGCAGAACCGGGGGTGAGAAGTTTAAATCTTTCCGTTAGTGTGGCGATCGGATTATTTGAGGCCAGACGACAATTGGGATTTATTCGTTAGCGGGATATTTGGCTATATAAACAGAGCAAATAAACTAAATTGAGCAAAAAATCAGAAAATTGCTTTTATTTAGCTCATTTTTGACCATATCAGGAAAAATAGAGATCGCAGTCAATTTTGTCCGTAATAACAGCAAGAAATTATGTGGATTATCCTAGAGCAAATTAATTGTTGCTCCTTGTTAATTACATAATTTATTGAAAATAAAAAGGCAAGATGAGGCTCATGAATATCTTCGACCTTTCTCGAAAACATTTTGGCAATCTACAGCTTTTTAATCGGCAAAAATCCACCTCTGGCTTAACTCAAGTCGAGATGTTAGTTACCCTAATTTTATTAGGAATTCTCTTAACCATTGCCCTTTCTGTTTATCATCGTTTAATGGCTTGGATTCGTTTAAATATCGCCACCTTTGAAATATCACAACATTGGAAAAATACCCGTTATCAAGCCACAGGAGAAGGTTCTCATCCCCTATCTTTGTGCATGGCAGAAAGTGAAACCCAACAGATTAAAGTTGCAAAAGTGCAAGGGGACGAATGTGAAAATGTCACCGATTGGACTCCCATCACTCGCGGTGTTAGCATCGACACTGATAATTCTAGCCTACGCCGAGTTAGTGGACCGGCGGGTAATCAAGGTACAATTTATCGCGCTAGTTGGTCCGATACAAGGGGGGGTTTAGGCGGTTCTTGGGGACAGTTAGGCAGAATTACTTTAGTTGCTTCCGGTACACCCGACAAACGCTGTTTATTTTTATTCCGTGTTGATGGTAGTTGGGATATTCGTCAAGATAATGGATGTGTGCGTTAAAGCGGCAAAAGTTATCGTTATCTAAGGGAGGGTATCAGCCCAAAATCTAACATCAAGGGACACTTTACACCATAAGATCGCGAGAGCCACGCTCAAAAATCTAGAATCCCGACTGATAGCCTTTCTGGGGGAAACTTAAACGGTTTTCAGTCCGTCTGGCATTACACTAGAAAATACTCACTTATTCGATCGAGCCGTTCATGATTATTTCCGTCGTAGCACTGAAGGGAGGGGTCGGGAAAACCACCACATCGATTCATTTGGCCGCCTATTTTCAAGAAAAAGCGCCCACCCTATTGATTGATGCGGATAAAAATCGTTCGGCTCTCCATTGGTCCCGGGAAGATACCCTTCCTTTTATGGTAGCGTCCCAAGCCGGAGCGACGGGACTGGTGAAACAATACACTCATATTATCGTCGATACCCAGGCCCGGCCGGAGCCAGACGAGTTAAAAGATTTAGCGCAGGGCAGCGATTTATTAATTTTACCCACCACTCCCAATCATCTCGATATCGATGTCACCATTAAAGCGGCAGAATTGCTGTCCACGATGACCGATAATTATCGAGTTCTTTTAACCCAAGTGGATTCACGGACAAAAACAGGACGAGAAGCGCGGAAAGCTCTAGAAGAAGCAAAATTACCGCTATTTAAGCGAGAAATTCCCCGTTTAGTTGCTTTTGAACGAGCGGCCGAAAAGGGAGTCATCGTCAAAGATTATCCCGACCCCCGGTCGAATTTCGGTTGGCTTTGTTACCAAGCGGTCGGTAAAGAAATTTTTGCCCTAATGACATAAATTGTTAAAAAAGTTAACATTAATATTTGTGTCATTTTTCCCCGAAAAGATACTTAATCTGCATGGGGACTTTTTGTAATCTTCCGTTAAGCGTTCACTCCTAAATCGGTAAAGTCTGAGACAATCAAAAAAGTCTGACTGTAGGAGAACCCTCTATGAAATTGGCCTATTGGATGTATGCGGGTCCCGCTCATATTGGCACGTTAAGGATCGCCAGTTCCTTTAAAAATGTTCATGCTATCATGCACGCTCCTCTGGGAGACGATTATTTTAACGTCATGCGCTCGATGTTGGAAAGGGAGCGTAATTTTACCCCCGTCACTGCTAGTATTGTCGATCGTAATGTTTTAGCCCGGGGTTCCCAAGAAAAAGTCGTCGATAATATTGTTCGCAAAGATCGCGAAGAAAGTCCCGATTTAATCGTTTTAACCCCCACCTGTACCTCCAGCATTCTCCAAGAGGATTTACAAAACTTTGTCGAAAGAGCGCGACAGGATGCCCAAGGAGATGTGCTGCTGGCCGATGTTAACCACTATCGCTATAATGAACTACAAGCGGCCGATAAAACCCTCTATCAAATTATCAAATATTATCTCGATAAAGCCCAGAGAAAAGGGGAAATTATCTCCCAGAAAACCCCCAAACCTTCGGTTAATATTATTGGTATTACCACCCTCGGTTTCCATAACCAACATGATCGCACGGAATTAAAGCGGTTAATGGCAGATTTGGACATTGAAGTTAACGAAATTATCCCCGAAGCTGCCTCGGTGGACAACTTAAAAAATCTGCCCCGCGCTTGGTTTAATCTGGTTCCCTATCGAGAAGTGGGATTAATGACAGCCAAATATCTCGAAAGCGAATTCGCTATGCCTTACGTTGATATTACCCCCATGGGAGTAGTGGAAACAGCGCGCTGTATTCGCCAAATTCAAGAGGTAATTAATGCCCAAGGTGCGGCAGTAGATTACGAAGATTTTATCAATGAACAAACTCTGCATATCTCCCAAGCTGCTTGGTTTTCTCGTTCCATTGACTGTCAGAATTTAACCGGGAAAAAAGCGGTAGTTTTTGGTGATAATACCCACGCAGCCGCTATGACAAAAATTCTCGCCAGGGAGATGGGAATTCATGTGGTTTTAGCGGGGACTTATTGTAAGTATGATGCGGATTGGTTCCGGGAACAAGTGAGTGAATATTGCGATGAAGTGTTAATTAGTGATGATAATGGGGCGATCGGAGACGCTATTGCTCGATTAGAACCAGCGGCGATATTTGGTACTCAAATGGAACGTCATGTGGGCAAACGTTTAGATATTCCCTGTGGAGTAATTGCCGCACCTATTCATATCCAAAATTTCCCCCTCGGTTATAAACCTTTCTTAGGTTACGAAGGCACTAATCAGATCGCCGATTTGGTCTATAATTCCTTTACTTTGGGTATGGAAGATCACCTATTAGAGATATTTGGTGGTCATGATACCAAAGAGGTAATTACTAAAGGTATTTCAGCAGATTCTGACCTAAATTGGAATAAGGAAGCTACGGTAGAATTGCAGAAAATCCCCGGTTTTGTGCGGGGGAAAGTCAAACGAAATACCGAAAAATTTGCCCGGGAGCGAGGTATTGGTGAAATAACTTTAGAGGTAATGTATGCCGCTAAAGAATCCGTAGGAGCTTAATTATTTTTGGGGCTGAAAGTTAACAGCATTCAGCCCTATTTTTTTTATTTATTTGCTTAATCCCTGAAGTATTCTTTCCTCTACTCCTTTCCCTTGAATTAACACTCCAAATCCTCCTAAACCGGTGGGATTGATTAATTGATGTAGGGCATCTCGACGCTGAAATATCGTTAATATATCGATTTTTCCTTGAGAAAGTTGATTTAATCTATCTCCCAATCCCAAAGCCATTAAAAATAATCCTTGCTGAGTAAAACCGAGATTTTTTAAGCCTAATTTCTCCCCTTGACGTTGTAAAGCAGTAAAATCCACATGAGTGGTAATATCTTGTTCTCCCACCCACAAATAAGGATGATCATGACGCTGATGTTGTCGATAACATTGTAGGGTTCCTTGACTTCTTTGGGGATGATAATATTTTTCGGCAGTGTAACCGTAATCTATGGTTAAGATATAACCTCGATCGAGTTTCCGATTAACGGTTTTTAACCAGTCTAAAGCTAATAAGTTTACCTCAGTTTGATAACCCTCCGGATAAAGTGGGGAGGGAATATTTATCCCCACTAAATCAAAATAGTCTTTGATTCTGTCGGTGGATAAATCTGCGATAATCTCCTGAAAAGGTTCCCCCGATCCCAGATAAATTTCTCGCAATTCTCCCGACTCGATCACAACTCGATGGACAGGAAAAGCATCGATTAACTCATTACTAAACACACAACCCACAAGGGAATTATCGGCTAAATCCGGCCAACTTTGCCAAGATACCGGGGAATATCCCGCTAAAGTTGCCTGTTGTCTTTCCCTGAGTTTCTGAGATTGTTCGATAATTACATAACTGAGATTTTGATAAAAATCAGCATAGCTATCACTCAAATAATCAAGGATATCTTTCGCTAAAATTCCCGAACCTGCTCCCACTTCCACTAAAGTAAATCCAGGGGAATTGCCCAAAAATTCCGCCATCTCGACAAATTGCTCTGCTAACAATTGGCCAAAATCTGCCCCTAGGGACGAGGAAGTAAAAAAATCCCCTTTTGAGCCAATTTCTACTTTTCCAGAGGTGTAATAGCCATAATCGGGGTGATAGAGAGCTAAATCCATCCAGCGCTCGAAGCTAATTCGACCCGCTACTGATTGTTTAATTTCCTCTAGGATGATTGCTTCTAAATTCATTTTGATCAGGGAATTATGAATTATGAATTATGAATTATGAAATGGGAAGTGGGAATTAGGAATTATGAAATGGGAAGTGGGAATTAGGAAGTGGGAATTATGAAGGGTGCATCTAACATTTGCAAAAATACCGACAATCAGCAATTATCAGTGACTCTTAAATTATTACAGACGTATCAGCAGCTGCGTGTAAGCATCCCACCGAAAAACTAATGCGCGGGGGGTTTGGGGGCGGCGCCACGCCCCCAACGGGGGGTTTGGGGGGTAGAACCCCCCAAAGGCTTGGATTGAGTGATAAAATCGAAAGTAACGCCCAATTTTAGCCGAGAGTTTCCCCGTAAAAATCCCAACTTGGTAGATTTACAAAAATGAGATGCACCCATTAGGGATTAGGAAGTGGGAAGAATCAATAAAAATAATCTCCTGACTGCTGATCACTGATAACTGATTTACTCTCCCGCATGATAGGAACTGCGGACTAGGGGGCCAGATCTAACCTGGGAAAAACCCATTTTTTGGGCAATTTCTCCCAACTCGCTAAATTCTGCGGGAGTCCAATATTTCTGTACGAGCAAATGTTCCAGAGAAGGACGCATATATTGACCAATAGTAACTCGATCGCAGTTGATCGCCCGTAAATCTGCCAAAGTCTCGATAATTTCCTCTTTTGTCTCACCGTGACCGACCATTAAGCCAGATTTCGTCGGAATTGACCGATCGATTTCCTTAACATAACGCAAAACCGCCAAAGAGCGATCGTATTTAGCCCCGCGTCTAACTGGTCCTTGCAAACGGCGCACCGTCTCGATATTGTGATTGTAACAGGCAGGTTTTGCCCCTACCACCGTCGCCACCCGTTCCTGTTGACTTCCCTTACCTCCAGCAAAATCCGGGGTTAACACCTCAATTAAAGTGTGGGGATTGAGTTCGCGAATGGCTGTCATCGTCCGCACGAACCAACTGGCTCCGCCGTCTTCCATATCATCTCTGGCTACAGAAGTCAAGACAACGTAACTTAAATTTAACAATTGCACCGCTTCTGCCACTTTTTGCGGTTCCTCCACATCGAGAGGCATGGGTGCATGACCCTTATCCACTTGACAAAAAGCACAGGACCGGGTACAAGTGGGACCCATCAACAAAAAAGTCGCCGTACCTTGGGCATAACATTCGCCGCGATTGGGACAGCGACCCTCCTCGCAAATAGTATGAATGTTCCTTTGTTTGATAATGCGCTGAACCGTGGAGATTTCGCTAGATTTGCCGAGCGAACGCCGTAACCAAGAAGGTAAAGAGGTTATTTCCTCGCGCCACTGTGGGGGTATATTGGACATGAGAAGTTAACTAATGTTGGGGATTGGGGACTTCAATTATCAGTAATCAGTGGGGAGAGGGGAGAAGGACGACCGACTCCCCAAAACGAAAACTTCTGATCTCACCATTAAGATAACTGTCATAAGCTGAGAAAGCGAGTCAAGATCATTGTTAATCAAAAAGGAAACTTGGGCAATGGGACGACGGCAACGGGGAAAAATTTTCAATCTGGTCATTCAAGGATTGGCGAGTTGCCTGTTAATTAGTATATTTGTTCTGAATTCCCTGCCATCCCTAGGCCAAAATTTTCTGGTTCCATTTGTATCTCCCACGGGAACAAGGATTTTTGTAGCCGGGGATATAGAATATGCTTCCGTGCATCTAGATGGATTTGCCTTATTTGAGATTGCCTCCCAAGATTTTACCGCTTCTGAGGCCCGGGAACTCTCCCCGGTAGAAAGACGGGCTAGGCGCATTGAAAGAGGTTTAAATAATATTATCAATCGGGGTTTCGATCCGACAACCCTGCAAGTAAGTACGGCGACGCTCAATAATTTAACCGTGATTGTGGCCAAGGACAACCGGAAGTTACCGCAACAGGTAATTCTGACAGTAACAGAAGTTGATGCCCTGATCGATTCTTCTTCTGTTGGCGATTTAGCGGACAGATGGGTTAAAATCATCCAAACAGCTTTGCTCCAAGCTTGGCAAGAACGTCAGCCCGCCCCTCGTCGGCAACAGGTAATGACTGCCACTATAATTATTTTGGGGCTAACTTTCTTAAGCTGGGTATCAATTTGGTGGCAGAAACACCTAAGAAATCGCTTTAATCTCCTCAAAAAACAAGCTAAAAGGCAATCCGAGCAAAATTTACCCATAAATTCCCCCCCCAGAAAAGATCGCTCCCAAGAGCCGATTTTAGCCGCTCTAGGAGATTCCTCTAATTTCCGTCAACAGGCCGATATTCAGCGACAACTAACGCTAAATATTCTCTGGAAAAGACTAGCTTTCATTGGACTGATACTGCTTTGGTTTGGCGGAATAGCGGCGATTTTGTATGTATTTCCCGAAACTAGGCTAGAAGGACGCGGAATAATCCGTATTCCTTTACAGATTTTTATCATCTGGTTGCTGATGACATCAGTGAGCAATATGGTTAATCTCTACGTTAATTCCAGACTACGGGAGTGGGTAGAGGAAGGAGCGGTTTTTTCCGAAAATTTGGAAAGGAGGATTCTGCGCGCTCCCACTTTATTAGAAGTTTGGCGAGAAATTATCACATTTATCGCTATTTTTCTGGGAATTTTGATTTTTTTCAGTTGGATGGGTCTTTCTTTCGCCTTTTTACTCACGGGAGCCGGTTTAGTGGGAGCATTGCTCACCTTTGCCTTTCAGGATCTTTTAAAAGATTGGATTAACGGTTTTCTAATTATCTTTGAAGACCAATACACTGTCGGTGATATGATCCAGTTTCAGGAGTTTACTGGTTTGGTGGAAAATATGAGTTTGCGAGCGACTCAATTGCGGGCTGCCGATGGACGTTTAATCACTATTGCCCATAACCAAATTATTAGCGCACACAACCTCAGTAAAGATTGGGCGCGGGTCAATTTTACCATCGAAGTCGCCTATGACACCGAGCCAGATCTGGCGATCGCTTTAATGGCAGCCATCGCTGAAAATATGGCTGTAGATCCACAATGGCAAGAAGATATCATCAATCCTGTGCAGGTTGCTGGTGTTAGTCGGGTTTCTCACACGGGAATGGAAATTATGCTCAGAATTGTCGTCAAAAGATTACGACAATGGGACATAGAAAGAGAGTATCGTCGTCGTCTAAAAATTGCTTTTGAGGAGAAGGGAATTCACATCGGTATCCCCCAACAAAGTTTCCTGATAGCAGAAGATAGAGAACAATTCAAGGGACAGTTTTAAAGGGGAGCGACTCTCTCCCACTTATGGTGATAACCTATTGAAAAATGGCGTTTTGGGGTTGTTATGTCCTTAAATGTAAAGTTTTGTTAGGAGATTCAATGTTTCTGGGAAAGTGGGTTAGAATCGAGTTGTGTTAGGTCTGGGGTATTCTATCTAAAGGACGAGAACTTTTTGCCCCTATTCCTCTGTTTCCCAAAGCTCCTCAGCCTTGTTTTGTCTCTAACCTAGCCCGAGAATATTTCTAGGAACGGATTTAGTTTTCTCGCATTTGCTCTTTGACTTGCCACCCCCGATTGACCTAGACTTCACTGAGATGTGTCAGGCAGTCAGGGTTGAATGACCAACTGGTTGAGGCAAGGAGTAAGCAGGATTAGGTAGTGGGGGAATTGGTGCAGGTGATGCGGGGTGTGGTGTGAATATTTAAGTGAGTACACAAGGAAGGAGTTAACTATGTCTGACAAGAATAATGAGCCTAAAGATAGCTTGGATAAAATAAGTATAGGTGTCTCATCTTTATCGACATTTGTTTTAATGATTATTGCCATTCTCAATGGGTTTATAGGATATCAGACTTCTCAGCTGCAACAGAAAACCGAAAATATTGAGAATCAATTAGAAGGATTTAAAACCAACATTCAAACGGCAGAATTAATTCAAAAATTGATTGGAGATTTACAAAGCCCTCAATTAAAAAAAGATATCGCTTTAATTGCTTTGAATCGGACGATAGCTGACAATGATGAAAGCTCTAAGCAGATGATTGCTGAGATAGCAACGCAAATTTATAGATCAAGATTTAAAGAGTTAATGTCTAAACCCTCGAATACAGATCAAGAATTTATAGGACAAACACCAGAGTTTCAAGATACTTTTACGGCTCTTATGATTATTGGCGAAAGGGATCCGAATCAAGCTAATGGGATTATTAAAGAGCTTAGAAAACTTCAAGAAGGCTACAAAAATAGCAAGGATCCTAGAGAGAAAATTGTTGAACAAATAACTAAAAATTTTGATTTTGTTGTTGATATTTACTATAACGAGAACGAGAAAGAAGTGAATAAATTTAAGCAATATCTACAGGGCAAAAATTACACAATTAGTTTAAACCCGATTAAAAAAGAAAATGTTCAAAATACATATTCTTTAAAGAATGATCAGCCAATCAGTAGGATCAAATATTTTCATGCTGGGGATAGAGAACGAGCTAAAAATCTAGAGGAACTCACTCAAAGTTATGTGAATAATAATAAAAACATAAATTTACCTAAAGACCTACTAGAATCGGATATACTAGAATTACTGGACTGGAATGCTCCTAATGGGAAGATTGAAATTTGGGTTTATTTCCCTCCAACTCCATCAACTCCATAAACTGACTGCCGCCCTCATTTGGTCGTGTACGAAGGTACTTGGAAGTAACCGTAAAAAAACGGCTCTTCTTGTTTCTGTGTGGAAAGAAGAAGAATAGGGATAATTTTTCGGAAATATAGTCTTCAAAGCCTTGCCTAGCAAGACTCCTACGAATGATAAGCACTGATTATCACACAGCGTCGAGAATATCCGAATGTGCAAGGCTGGCGACTGAAATTGACAGCGTAATTCGGGATTCCCCTTTTTTCTAGGTCGTTGCTTAGAGCGCGTTTTCACCGACTCACCTCTGATTTCTTCTCGTTATTTTACCGTTTTTTACTATCTTCCTTTTGGATTATCAGGTACTCTTTATAATTAAGCCTCTTGCTTAAGTTGACACCAATGATCGTGGTCAGTGAGTTTATCGAACTGCGTCGGACAAAAATGTCATATAGATATTTCTACAAAACTGAGATGTACCCAACAGTCTTAAGTAGAAAATTGCCGTCTTTTCACTGATTACTGATCACTGATTACTGTTTGGTAGATTTAAACTAGGTTAGGATAGCTAACCTAACCTAGAAAATTTTTAGGAAGCTAAGGCTACCTCGACTATTTGTTGTAGTTCCCCATTTTGATAGAGTTCGATCATAATGTCGGAACCACCAATAAACTCACCGTTGATATAGACTTGGGGAATAGTCGGCCAATTGGAATACTCCTTAACTCCTTGTCTTAACTCCTGATCTTGCAGAATATCGACAGTTTCGTAGGAAACCCCCAGAATATTGAGAATTTGTATGACGTTATTGGAGAAACCACACTGAGGCATTAATTTATTGCCCTTCATGAACACAAGAACTTTGTTATTCTGAACTAATTGATCGATTCTGTCCTTAGTTTCGGGTGTCATAGGTCTAGTAGCTAGAATTTGAGCAAGAATAGCCAATCCTGAGACGTGGCATATCCTATTAGTTTAGCACAAGCCGTTGGGATAGCTTTAAAAAGGAAGGTCTTCGTCCTCCTCCAAACTCTCTAAAATTTCGTTAACATCAGGTCTCCCGCGCACGATAGTCATATTTTCCAGAGACTTATTAACTTTAGTTTCTACGGCCGAATTTTCTGGCAGTGAATAACCCATATTGACCACTTCACCATCAAAAGATTTCGCTAACTTTTGAGCGGCCGCCAAAATTTCACTAACATCTACATCTTGATCTAATGTCTCTAAAGATGAATCAAAATTTAAGATTTTTTGGGGCAGTTCTGTGCTAGAAGTTTTTGGGTTTCCCGATGCAGTGATCTTTGCTTCTTTTTTTTCGATAATTGCTTCTTTGACTGGGGGAATATCCACCACGGTCATAACTTTATTTTCGGGGGTTATTGGTGGGGTTGCTGCGGTTTCTGGTGGTGGTTGTATCCTGGCCGCTGGGGATGGGGAAACTTCCGCAGCCATGGCAGCCGTGGCGGAACCTACCTGTAAATGGACTTTAATCCGGCGCTGAAAAACAGCCTCGAAAGCTGACTCAATATTAGTCAAGCGTAGCCGGGCCATTTTTAATAATTGTTCCGAAGATATGCTTAAATAAGCGCTCGATTCTTCCATACTAAAAAGACTGCCATGCTGACGTAGGAGAGTGCGAGTAGTGGGGGGTTCCATTACTTCTAAAACCTGCTGCCAAATTTGTTCATGATTGTCATCACTGGCAACAGTTTTAACCTCAGTTTTCGGCACTGCGACGCTAGTTGTCGGGGTGATAACCGCCGGTTTGATCGGTTGATTAACCGGTGCCGGCACTGTGATCACTTCCGGGGGCCTCTCGACGCTGGTTTGGGGACGGGAAGGCGCTACCGTGGCAACTAGAGGAATCACCTGTGCTTGCGGCAACAGTCCCAAGAGAGTGACTTCTAACCAGAGACGGGGTTGAGTGGTGTTTTTTAGTTGCGTTTCGCTGTCTTTAAGCAGTTGTTGACCGCGGAGAATTTCCTCTAAAGACCAAGTACGCGCTTCCGTACACAATTCCTGCCAAGTGGGAGCAGTGACAGCGACCATTTCTGGACGATTAGGGGCGGTTTTAGCTAAAAGTAGGTTTAAATAGAACCCCGCTAGATTTTGCAAGACGATTAAAGGTTCCTTACCGCGATTCATTAGATGGCGACATTGTTCGATAACTTGATCGGGAATATTGCCATGAATGACTTTAAGTAGGGTTAAGAGGTCTCTTTCGGGGACTGCACCGACTAAATCCCAGACTCGCTCGGCCGTAATCATTCCTGCGAGTAAACTTAATTGATCGAGGAGACTTTCGGCATCGCGTAAACCACCGTTAGCGATCTGAGCCACAAGGGTTAATGCTTCTAGGTTAATATCGATCGCTTCTATTTGGGCGATTTTTTGCAGGTGTACCACCATGGCATCGAGAGCAATACGGCGATAATCAAAGCGTTGACAACGGGAGATGATGGTAGGCAAGACACGCTGAGGATCTGTGGTAGCAAGCACAAAAATCACTCGATCCGGCGGTTCTTCCAGAGTTTTCAGCAAAGCATTAAAGGCCGCCGTACTGAGCATATGGCATTCATCGATGACATAGACTTTATAACGACATTGGACGGGGGCAAATTGCGATCGCTCGATAATTTCCCGAATGTTATCCACACCGGTATTACTAGCGGCATCAATTTCGATCACGTCTAGGGCCGAACCATTGGCGATCGCTTGACAGATGGAACACTTACCGCAGGGAATCGGTGTCGGATGGTCACTAGACAGACAGTTGAGGGATTTGGCTAAAATTCGCGCCGAGGAGGTTTTCCCCGTGCCTCTGGGTCCAGTAAATAGGTATGCAGGAGCGATTCGCTCACTGATTAAGGCATTACTCAGGGTCGTGGCGATCGCTGATTGTCCCACCAAATCGGCAAAGGTTTGGGGACGATACTTATGATGTAGAGGTTCGTAGGTCATGACTGGCTGAAAACTTTTTCCCCACCCTAGAGACTACTATTATCCTATGCCGATTCTTTTTCAACACGAGAACAAGTGTATGCTTTTTATCTAGCCAGTTGTAATGCGCGATTTGCATCATAAAAATGGCAATTTGGCCAAGGCTTCTAATAAATTGTATTAATAACTACAATTTTGCCGAGAAAATCTGCGGACTATCTTAGTATGCCTAAAGATAGCGCCACCAATCAGACCCACTGCTTATGACTGAATCTACAAAAACCCAATGTCCTTACTGTGGAGTAGGTTGTGGTTTGACAGTCACCCCCCCCGCGTCGGCCGGACAAGCAGGGAAAGTCTTTGGGGACAAGTCCCACCCCTCCAGTCAAGGTATGATCTGTGTTAAGGGGGCCACCGTAGCGGAATCAATCGATAAAAATCGCCTCAAAACCCCGATGATCCGCGATTCTCTCCAAGAGCAATTCCGTCCTTGTACTTGGGAAGAGGCCCTCGATCGCATCGTTAACCGTATCCAAACTCTAATCGCTCAGGGGGAAAAGGAAAGTATCTGTCTATACGGTTCGGGACAATTTCACACCGAAGATTACTACATCGCCCAAAAACTGGTCAAGGGCTGTCTGGGAGTCAATAACTTTGATGCTAATTCCCGTCTCTGTATGTCTTCGGCCGTGGCCGCTTACCTGAACAGTTTCGGCTCCGACGGTCCCCCCTGCTGTTACGATGACCTAGAATTAACCGATTGTGCCTTTCTGGTGGGGACAAATACGGCCGAATGTCACCCCATCATCTTTAACCGTCTGCACAAGTATCTCAAAGGTAACAAAGAAGCGAAATTAATCGTCGTTGATCCCCGCAGCACCAAAACCGCCGAGGCCGCTAATCTCCACCTCGCCATTAACCCGGGGACTGATATTGACCTATTTAATGGTATTGCTCACCTGTTACTGAATTGGGGTGCGATCGATACCCATTTTATCGATAAATGCACCCGGGATTTCGGCAAATACGCCGAAATTATCCGCCATTATCCCCCCGAAATCGTCGCGCATAAATGCGGTATCCCCATCGAGGATTTAGAAAAGGCTGCCCGCTACTGGGCCGAATCAAAAAGAGTGCTTTCCCTCTGGTCGATGGGTATTAATCAATCTAGGGAAGGCACGGCCAAAGCCCGCACTTTAATCAATTTACACCTAATGACGGCTAATATCGGTAAACCGGGGGCTGGTCCTTTTTCCCTAACCGGACAACCCAACGCCATGGGGGGACGGGAAGCCGGCGGCCTCTGCCATCTTCTCCCCGGTTATCGTTCCGTCAAAAATCCCCAACACCGGGCCGAAGTGGAACAAGCTTGGGGTTTACCTGCTGGTCGGATTTCTCCCGTCCCCGGTCGCGACGCTTGGAGTATGATTACTGGTTTGGAGACGGGAGAGGTGAAACTTCTCTGGATTGCCGCTACTAATCCAGCCGTTAGTATGCCTGATCTAGAACGTACCAAGGCGGCCCTGTTAAAATCACCTTTTACTGTCTATCAGGATGCCTACTATCCCACAGAAACCAGCGCCTATGCCCATTTATTACTGCCAGCGGCCCAATGGGGCGAAAAAACGGGAACAATGACCAATTCTGAGCGCATGGTGACGTTAAATAAAGCTTTTCGCCTTCCCGTCGGTCAAGCTAGGGCCGACTGGCAAATTTTTGCCGAAGTTGGTCGCCGTTTGGGTTTTCAGGCACAATTTAATTTTCAGGATTCGGCCGAGGTATATTCCGAGTTTGCCCGCTTGACCTATAAACGTCCTTGTGATATGACAGGGATTAATTATGAGCGCCTGGCCGAGACTCCCCGACCGTGGCCCGATTCCATCGATGAAATTTCCGCCCCTAAAACCGCTAATTCCGGGGAATTACTAGGTAATTTAGTTAAAGATGACGATAAAAGCCAAAAAACAGCCGCAAAACGCCTTTATACCGATGGTAAATTTAATACTGCCGATGGTCGTGCTGTTTTCGCCGCCTACCACAGTAAAGGTTTAGCGGAACCCCCGGACGATGATTATCCCCTAGTTTTGACCGTGGGGCGTTTGTACGGTCACTGGCACACCCAAACCCGCACCGGCCGCATCGAGAAAATTGTCAAAATGCACCCCGCACCTTTTCTGGAAATTCATCCCCAAGATGCGGCAAAATTGGGCATAGAAGCTGGAGAATGGGTGGAGGTGCGTTCTCGTCGCGGTTCTGCCCGTTTTCCCGCTTTAATTACCAAAGCAATTGCTCCTAATTGTGTCTTTGTGCCGATGCACTGGGGGGCCCTATGGGCAGAAAATTCTGAGGCCAATAGTCTCACCCATCCGGCCGCTTGTCCGATTTCCCTGCAACCGGAATTAAAAGCTTGTGCTGTCAAATTAATCCCGTTGAAGTCTTTAGTTAATGGCGAATTATCTCCTGGTCAATTTCTGGCAACTCCCTAATCAAATTTGGCTTTCCCTTTAGTTACTTTTGTTATACTAAATCCGTTGAGTAACGCACAGAAAACGGGTTTCTCCGAGAAACCCGTTTTCTACTCATGCAAAAAGGGGAATAAATAATCAGTCTTTAATAACCAGATTTAGTATTATGCCAATTTTCCAAAATCTGGTGGGTAGTTTGTGTTTAAAGAATTAAACCTCTTGCACAATTAATTTTTCAGGGTTCAAAAACGTCAAAAATAAGGATTAAATGGCATAAAGTCTGTAAATAAACCATTTAACTGATTATTATTCATTCTTAATTCTCCTGACTACTGACTACTGGCTACTGACTCCTAACCCCAACAACAATTTTTGATTTTTACAAGAGGTCTATTGCTATTAAGCCAAGACGTATTTTAACCGCCTATCCTTAGAAATGCACTTCTTTCATAACTTTTTAATGGTATAATGCGGGGGTGCTTTTCTTTCGATTTTTAGATGGAAGTCGAAAACTGGTATCATCTGCGTCGCTGCTGTCAGCCTGCTGTTGAATGTCTTGTTCGTCCCGCTGCCAGTCGGTAGCCCCTCTCGAATCACCTCACCATGACGACAACAACTCTGACTCCCGCGCCAGTTCAAGCGGCAGAAAATTCCCCAGCACCCCCTGAGTGGGTAGATTGGCAAGTCGCCCATCAAATTCCGGGACGGATGCGAATTCGCATTCCCCGCCTCAATTGGGATGACGAATTTGCCAGACGCTTACAGCGATCGCTGCTTAGAACCACTGCCATCAGCGAGAGCCGCATCAATGCCGCTGCCTGCTCCCTGATTGTCTCCTACCAGGCGGAAGTGCTGTCAGCAACGGCCATCCTAGATTACTTGCAAGCGGCCATCCCAGCGGCCAGCCTGGAAAGAGAGCCAGATACAAGCGAGAAAGTCGGGGCTAGGAATCAGGGGACTTGGCCAACTTTAGCGATGCCGGCCTTAACCCTAGCCGTGGCGATCGCTGCTGCTCCCCTAGAACTGCCCTTCTCAATTGTGGGGGGAATTGTTCTTGCGGCTTCAATTCCTCTCTGGCAGAGGGTTGGCCAAGCCCTCACCCAGCAGGGACAAGTGACAATAGACTGCCTCGATGCCCTCTGGTTGAGCTACCAACTGCTCCAGGGCAACGGTGTAGCTGGCGCACTCGCCCTCAATCTGGCAGCAGTGGGAGAGAGCCTGCGCCAGAGCAAGCTCCAACAGCTAGAAGACGAGCTATACCTTCTGTTCGAGCAAGAAGATGCAGAAATCCACTGGCTCTCTGACCGGCAGCGGTTCGCCCCCGTTCCGGAGGCAGATCGAGAAGGGTGGCTAGATTCCGTCGAAAAAACCGAACTACTCCAGAACCTCAAACCCGTCGCCCAAGGAGCGATCCTACCCACTTTGTTCCTGAGTGGCACTTGGGCAATGCTGACGGGAGATTTGGGGCGTGCGAGTGCGCTGTTACCCCTTGACATCGGGGTTTCCCTGCGGGGCGTTACTCCCTTGGCAGTGGTTTCGGCCCTGACGGCGGCAGCGCGACAAGGCGTTTACATCCGCAATGCCAGGGTACTGGAAAAGCTGGCTCAGGTGGATACTCTGGCCTTTACTCGCGAAAGTTTCCAGGACTTGATTACTCCGGAGCTGCCGGTGAGTTGGGGCATCCCTTCTCAGTGCATCTACTTCGCCACCGATGCGGCTGCTGTTGAGGGCCTCCAAGAACAGTTGCTCCGCCAAGGTAAGCGGGTGGCTTGGATAACCGACAGTGGTAGTGATTGCTTGGCTGCCCGGGAGGATCAGGTGGTCATTTCTCTAGGGAGAGGGGATTTTGCAGCGGCCGCCGATGTCATCTTGCACAGCCACGATCTCCAGCCCCTTGGCTACACCTTTGCCCTGGCCCGGCATACCCTTGCCACTGCCTATGAGAGTTTGGCGATCGCTACTCTGCCCAACCTGTTAGTGGTGGCAGTCGGGGCATTTTGGGGACTCAACCCGGTGGCAGCCGCCGCAATCAACGGCAGTTCAGCCATCCTCGCAGAATTGAACAGCCTGCGCTCCCCGAAACCTAACCCCTTAGAAAACGGGTTTCTTTGAGAAAGAAACCCGTTTTCTGGAAATTAATTTAAATAAATCACGTCAATAAATATCAATCATGAAGTCTTTTGCTATTCGCTTAGAAAAAAATGGAATAATTAATGTTCCTCAAACTATCCAAGATAAACTCAATATTTGCGAAGGAGATTTATTAAATTTAATAGAAATTGAGGGTATTATTTTGTTGACTTTACAACAACCCAAAGTCCCTCAACTGTCTGACCAAATTACAACAATTCGAGAAGAAGCCAATGTTATAGTCATTTCAGATAAGTCTGATACAGTCTAGACCGACAAAATCCTTCAAAACCCTTATGAACTCTGGGATTGATATTCTCAATTTTAATTGAAATGACTATACACTGAATGATTTATTACAAGGATTAGACGAAGAAAGGCAAAAAATATACCAAGAAAAACATTAAGATGAAGAGGATTTTTGCTGATTCCAGTATCTTAATTGCCGGTGCAGCTTCTAAAACAGGTGCAAGTCGAGCAGTGCTGACAATGGCTGAAATTGGCTTATTTAAAATACTTATTTCAGAACAAGTGTTAGAAGAATGTCAGCGAAATCTTTATAAAAAAATTCCCCTAGCACTTCCTATTTTCAAGCAAATTATCAGCCAGATAAATCCTGAAATTTTACCGAATCCATATAAACATGACATCAGAAACCGCCAATTATGATGAACCCTGGAAAGAAGCATTAAGCGAATATTTTGAAGCGTTTTTATGCTTCTTTTTTCCTGAAGTTCACCAATTAATTGATTGGACAAAAATTCCCGAATCCCTGGAAAAAGAACTCAAACGGATTACCGCTTCAGCAAAGACAAAAAAACGTTTCGCTGACAAACTCTATAAAGTTTGGTTACTGAGTGGTGA